>JAHDCQ010000170.1:0-8553 GCA_020629845.1 Saprospiraceae bacterium
TAATTTCGCGCCACCATTTATACGTTTAGTAATGGCAGATTAATAAATGTACATTTATTGGTGTGCCATTACTTAGTCTTTGGTGTTTAGTAAAACTAAAAGTTAGTTCCAAAGACAAATCAAATATTAAGTAGTCGAGTTTAAATAATTTCCTGTTGCTATTGAGTTGATTTTTTTGAAGGGCAAGGCAAAAATTATGAGCATCCTCATTGGCTGGTCATCATTTTTAACGCTGCCATTCAGAAAAAGCAGCCAATAGTAGCGGAAAGTATTTACACTCGACTACTTACCATTCAATATCATTTACCATTTATCTAAAAACACCCACAGTTATGGTTAAAATTCTTGTAAACGACGGCATTCATCCTGATGGCAAAATGCTATTAGAAGAAGCGGGCTACGAAGTCCATACTGACAAAGTAGCACAAGAAGACTTGGCTGCCCAGCTCCCTGCATACGATGTAGTAATTGTAAGGAGTGCAACGAAAATTCGTAAGGATTTGATTGCACAATGTCCAAATTTAAAAATCATCGCTAGAGGTGGTGTAGGTTTGGATAATATTGACGTAGCTGATGCTAAAGCACAAGGTATAGAAGTAATGAATACCCCAGCCGCTTCTTCGCAGTCGGTAGCAGAATTGGTATTCGGACATATGTTCACCTTGGCACGTTCGCTACACCTTTCCAACCGTGCGATGGTGGAACGTGGCGATAGTGAGTTCAAGAAGCTTAAAAAAGCATATTCCAAAGGCATTCAATTGCGTAACAAAACGATAGGCATTATCGGTTTAGGGCGTATTGGGCAAGAAGTAGCACGCATCGGACTAGGACTCGGTATGAATGTCATGCCTGTGGACTTAGTAGTGAACGAAGTAGCGATAGACATAAATCTATATAAGTCCGATGAAGTAGGACTGAGTGTTAAACTAGCCACTACCACGCTCGATGAAATGTTGGCAAAAGCAGATTTTATCACCTTACACGTGCCTGGTGGACGTGTGATATTGGGTGAGGCAGAGTTTGCTAAAATGAAAGACGGTGCCTTTCTCATCAATGCAGCGCGTGGTGGTACTGTAGATGAAGCAGCAATGTTGGCAGCAATAGAAAGTGGCAAACTTGCAGGAGCAGGCTTGGATGTATTTGATAATGAGCCTACACCACAGCGGGCAATTTTGAATAATCCAAAAATATCACTTACGCCACATACGGGGGCTTCTACTCTGGAAGCACAGCGCAATATCGGATTAGAATTAGCAGATAAAATTATCGCCTTTTTCGGAGATGATAAGTAGTCGAGTTTAATTTTGAATGTTGGATGAAGGAATGTTATTCCCTCATTCAATGTTCAAAATTATAGTCAAAACACCATGCTAAAAATTGCATACTCGCCTATCTATAAGTATGAGCTTCCGTCTGGGCATCGTTTTCCCATGGAAAAATACGAGCTTATTCCAGAGCAATTGGTGTATGAAGGCACCGTGAGTGAACGCAATTTTTTTCATCCCGAAGCCCTGTCTGAAGAAATTATACTGTTCACCCACGAAGCCGAATATTGGCATAAACTTCTCCACCTACAACTCTCGCGCAAGGAAGCCCGCGCCATTGGTTTCCCAATTTCTAGCCGACTAGTACATCGCGGACGACATATCGCACAAGGCACAATTGACTGTGCTAAATTTGCGCTACAATATGGCGTGGCAATGAATGTGGCTGGTGGTACTCATCATTCTTTTACCTACAAAGGCGAGGGATTTTGTTTGCTGAATGACATCGGCATTGCTTCCAATTATTTACTTCGAGCAGGATTGGCACAAAAAATATTGGTAGTGGATTTGGATGTGCATCAAGGGAATGGGACAGCGCAAATTTTCAGGAATGAAGCGCGGGTATTCACCTTCAGTATGCATGGCGCAAAAAACTATCCCATCCGAAAAGAAGCGTCCGACCTTGACATCGGTCTGCCAGATGGCACGAAAGATAAAGCGTATTTAGCGCAGCTTTATGATACCCTGCCTAAACTCTTCGACTTGGTGCAACCCGATTTTGTCTTTTATCTTTCAGGGGTAGATATTTTAGAAAGCGATAAATTGGGACGTTTGTCAGTCAGCATGCAGGGCTGTAAGGCGCGCGACCGTTTTGTGTTGGAGACTTGTAAAGCGCGAAAAGTCCCACTCGCAATAAGCATGGGTGGTGGCTACTCCAAACGCGTGGCACACATAGTGGAAGCCCATGCCAATACCTTTCGATTGGCACAGGATATTTTTTTCTGATGAAAAATCTACGAAATCACTTTCTCGGAATGGCGTAAATCTGTTCAGCGCGTCCATCCAAAAAGCGGAAGCTATCGCCTGTGTAAAGTCCATCTTCTTCCAACATAATACGGATGATTTTCCCCCATTCTTTTACTTCTGAAGCTGCAAACAGTTCAATAGAATAAGCAGTGTTGGCATACAGCGGATAATCACCTTTACCTTTCACACCGCCTTGCTGATCCCACATACCAATAGTTGGACCAGCCGCATGCCCATGAAATCCAATAGGATGTGTATAGATAGATGCTTGTATGCCTTCCTCGGCTGCTTGAGCGAGGGCATCTTTCAGAATGGTATTGCCCGATTTTCCAGCCTCAAAATTATCAACCAAAATATCCTGTAAGCGATTTCCTGCTTGAAACGCATTTCGCAGTCCTGCTGGCACTTCGGTTTCGCCTTCTCTGAGCATATAAAAGTGCTGCTGTTGGTCGGTATTGAGCCGCAGATAAGTAATGCCAAAATCGACGTGTAGCAAATCACCTCTTTCGATCACTTGCTCTTTGGTACGCTTAGAAAACGAGCGCAAAAAGCTATTTTTATCCATCTCGCTGCGCTGAATGGAAACGGAAGGATGAAACCAAGTATTTAGTCCCAATTCCGTCACGCGCTCGCGTAGCCACCAAATCACGTCATCCGTTGTGGTTTCTCCTGGAGTGATGACCTCCGCAGAAAAGGCTTCTTGTAAAATCTGATGTCCCATGGCGCAGATAGATGGATAGAGTTCAATTTCTTTTTCAGAACGTGTTTCCAGCCATGCAATAGCTAAATTTTGAGCCGATGTAAGTCGTGCTTGATATGCTTTGGGTAGCTTCTCCATAAACTCATCATACTCGGTTTTCACTAAGCCATCGGCTAGTGCAAAATCTTTGGAATAATTCAAACCAATACGCTTCGGGTCGCGGGACTCGATGGTATTAACTAGGGCTTCCCACTGGTCTGGATAGACATCAATATTCCACTCGCCTTTGAGCAAATTGCCGACGCTATATCGTGCAATTGCTATCTTTTCGATACCTCCATCTTCCAAGCGATTGAAGACCATAATGGTACGGCGACGTGCAGAAAGCCAAGTACTCGGCAGCATGGTTTTCATCACAGGGTCTTCATTGTATTCTCGTGAAATCAAAATCCACATATCAATACCAACACGCTCCATGAGTTGGGGCAGTAAATTATCGAGCCTATCTTCCAATATTTCGTCTACCAAAGCCGAGCGTTCGCGTTCTGAAAGGATATTTTCTAAAGCATTTTGGGCAAAAAGTCCTTGCGTGCCACATAGGATAGCTAAAAGTACGAGTAAACGATACATGGATTTCGATTTTAGATATTCATATAATTTTTGTCAAAAATAGTAAATCGGTACCGTTTTACAACGATACCGATTTACTATGAATTCAATCCCCTAATACATCAATGCTGAAATGTGATAATGAGATAGGTATTTCCCTATTATCGCATTGCATCATTATCACATTACGAATTTAGGCAGCCTTCAGCTTCATCACCATCATTTTAGAGCCCGTTATTTTTTCTTCTGCATAAGCCCGCGTCACTTCAAACTGGAAGACATCATTCCTAGAGGGCAATTCAAACATAGCATCCGTCATGATAATTTCGCAGATGGAGCGCAAGCCACGCGCACCGAGCTTAAACTCTAAGGCTTGTTCTGCGATATAGGTGAGTGCATCATCGGTAAAGGTCAAATCAATTTGCTCCAACTCGAAAAGGCGTTTGTATTGCTTCACGAGGGCATTGCGCGGCTCCGTCAAAATTTGGCGCATAGCATCTAAATCGAGCGGATCGAGATAAGCAAGTACAGGCAAGCGACCTATCAGTTCTGGAATCAAACCGTACGCCTTTAGGTCTTGCTGCGTGATGTATTGCAGCAAATTTTCCTTATCAACCCGATGCGTTTTATCACCCGATTTGAAACCAATCACTTGCGTATTGACACGTTTTGCAATCAATCGCTCAATGCCATCGAACGCACCACCGCAGATAAAGAGGATATTTTTCGTGTTGATACGTACCAACTTTTGCTCTGGGTGCTTCCGTCCGCCTTGTGGAGGCACATTCACATCCGTACCTTCTAGCATTTTGAGCATGGCTTGCTGTACGCCCTCCCCCGATACATCACGTGTGATAGATGGGTTGTCGCCTTTACGTGCCACTTTGTCAATTTCATCAATATAGACAATGCCCCGTTCGGCTGCTTTCACATCATAATCACATACTTGCAATAAGCGGCTTAGGATACTTTCTACATCTTCACCCACATAGCCTGCTTCTGTAAATACGGTAGCATCTACGATAGCAAAAGGTACATTGAGAAAGCGCGCAATGGTCTTTGCTAGGAGAGTTTTTCCTGTTCCCGTTCGCCCTACGAAAATCACATTTGACTTCTCAATTTCCACTTCATCCACCACGCCTTGTTGTAGGCGTTTGTAGTGATTATATACAGCTACAGAAAGGAATTTTTTAGCCGCATCTTGCCCAATGACATATTCATCCAAATGCGTTTTGATGTCCTTTGGGCGAATGTCTTCTGGCATGAAAAACTCACTCGATGTGGTTGGCTCTTTTGGTTTTCCACCGTAGAGTTCTTCTTCTACAATTTCTACCGCCTGATCTACACATACTTCACAAATATGCCCATCAATGCCTGCTATCAAAAGCAGTGCCTCCGACTTATCGCGCCCACAAAACGAGCATCTAAAATTCTGTCTATTATTACTAGTTCTACGCATTGGAAAGTTTTGCTAACTTAGTATGAGTACAAAAACAACTTTTCGATTTTAGTATTACTAGTTTTTGAGCAAATACTTGCTTTTCAAGACTTCATATTTGTACAAAAACTAGCAATATCGAAAAGTGATTTTTTTAACGTTACTTAAGCTATGGAGTTTAATGGAATAATATGAAAAGTCGAAGGTTTCAAAACCTTCGACTTCCATAATGTATCAACTTAACGAAAAAGATACCATAAAGGTTGCTTATGAAGCCTCTTCTGTCGCCTTACGTTCTAAGATTTCATCTACCAAACCGTAATCTTTCGCTTCTTGTGCGATTAACCAACGGTCTCTATCTGAATCTTCTTCAATTTTCTCGTAGGTCTGTCCCGTATGCAACGCAAGGATATTATATAACTCCTCTTGCATTTGCTTGATGAGTTTGTAGGAAATTTCCATATCGGATACTTGCCCTTGCATACCACCCGACGGTTGGTGAATCATCACGCGGCTGTGCTTCAAGCAAGAACGCTTGCCTGCTGCACCTGCTGTTAATAATACCGCTCCCATAGAAGCCGCCAAACCTGTGCAAATGGTTGCTACATCTGGACCAATGTACTGCATGGTATCATACATTCCCAAGCCTGCAATCACCGAACCACCAGGACTATTCACGAACATCTGAATGTCGCGCTTAGGCTCGGTAGATTCTAAAAATAATAATTGTGCTTGTATCACATTGGCGATATAATCATCTACAGGTGTACCGAGAAAAATGATGCGATCCATCATTAAACGCGAAAATACATCAATTTCGCGGAAATTCGTAGGTCGCTCCTCAATTACTGCCCGCGTCATGCCTTGTACATTCGGCATATTGACAGTTGATTTCTTAGCGTAATGTTCTAAGTGCATGCTATTCATGCTCAAGTGCTTGGTCGCATACTTCTTAAACTCATTATGGTCGAATAACATTGAGTGTGTTTTTTATGCTGTTGGCTGTTGGCGGCTAGCTATTTGCTGCTAATAGCTAATTGCCAACAGCCAAATGCGAATATTAGATAAATGGTAGCTCTAGTCATACGCCTATTGGCACATCAAACATCGTGCCAATAGCGTGTATTTTTGAATACTACGTGTTTTAATAACGTTTTTTTGCCAAAGCGGTTGAAATAGCATAGATATAATACCAATCCATCCTTAGAATTATTTTTATTTTGGAATACTTTTCCCTAAAAAAAAGGAGATTATAGCCTTAAAGTGTTAAAATTCGACAACTGTCGTAGTTGAATTTGACTTTTACGACAAATGTCGTAATATTTGTATCAGCTAATGATCATAGCCTAACCTGAATTTACTAATTCTATCAAAAAGCATTAACGTAATGAATGATTTTCAGCCAACAGATGCAGAACTAGAAATCCTACAAGTGCTTTGGGAAAAGCAGCCTTGCACCATTGGGACGGTACATGAGCAAATTTCAGCAACGCGTGAAGGCGAAGTGGGCTACACCACTATCTCGAAGCAAATGGAGCGCATGACCAAGAAGAAGATGTTGCAACGCAAGAAAGAAGGCAGCAACTACCTCTATACCGCCGTGCCACAGGAAGAAGCTGTGCAGCAAAGCCTTTCGGAACGCTTGCTGCGTACTGCCTATAAAGGTTCGGCAGTAAAACTAGCGATGCATGCCTTGGGGCAAAACCAAGCTTCTATGGAAGAATTGGAAGCGCTGCAAACTTGGTTGAATCAGCAAAAAAACACGCCTAATGACTAATCCACAATTCCTAGCTATCGCCAATGCACTCGGCTGGACGCTGGTGCATAGCCTTTGGCAAATCGCGCTAGTAGCGGTGCTTTTGAGAGGCTTATTATTGTTAAGTTCCAACCAATCGGCACGTTTGCGCTATGGGCTTTCGCTGGCAAGTATGCTGGTCATTGCGCTTGGTTCGATGCTGACTTTTTATTGGAACTATCACCCGATTGTTACTACTCTGGCGACGGGAAAGCTAGTGGATTTGGGACTTACGAATTTACCGTTTGAAGGAATCACCAACAACGAATTAAAAGCCACACTTTGGGAAGTTGGACTGGCTCGTCTGGAGCAGTCGCTTCCCTATCTGACAGTGGCTTGGCTTATCGGTATTTTCGTTACTTCCATTAGCACAGCGCAGGGCTATTTCCAATTGCGTCGCTTGCAATCGCAACATAGTCAGCCCGTTTCGGAGGCTTGGCAAGGGCGTTTGAGGGAACTACAAGCGCGCTTAGGCATTCAAAAAAAGGTAGAACTGTTCACTACTTCACTTTTGAGTGAGCCGATTACTTTTCGGCATTTTAAGCCTGTGATTTTGTTGCCTGCAAGTCTGTTGAGTGGCCTGACTACCGAACAAATCGAGGTCTTGCTACTCCATGAGTTGGCACACATCCGACGCTACGACTACCTCGTGAATTGGATGCAGTCTTGCTTGGAAGTCTTGTTTTTTTATCATCCTGCTTTTTGGTGGATTTCGCGTCAGCTACGCGCAGAACGCGAACATTGTTGCGACGACTTGGTCATGCGAGTCGTTCAGCAACCAATGTTGTACGCGCAAACGCTGACGCAATTGCAACTCAATTTTCATTCACTAAAAACAAATTTGGCTATGTCAGCGACGAAAAATCAGGGCGTTTTCACGACCCGTATCCATCGCTTATTCGGAAAATATTCTATCCCTACCCGCCCGCCTAGAGGCGCGATTTTGGCTTTGCTCTTGGCTGTTTCCGTGGTAGCTTGGGCATTTTATGCACCGACTAAACTAGAGCCTAAGCCTAGTTCTGAACAACAGATATTACAGCATCAAGATAGTATTCCGAGAATTTATAGTAATGGTGAGCTTTCTAAGATTGGAGATTTAGAAAAGGTCGAACAAAAATGTGAGGATGCAGAAATAGCTATTTATGAAGCCAAGAATCCGAACATCCAAGCGGGATTTTACTTCTTTAATGAGAATAACGACCTAATTCATTCGGATTTGCTTGAGGAAGAAGAAGCCGATAGACGTATGGATGCAGGACAGTTCGTATTCGTAACCAATCCAAGCTTAAAAAGTAAAGCGAACAACAATTCAAGTCCACAAGGAGCAAAATTTTTGCATCATTTTTTTGACAAATCCTTTGATGAAAATATTGCAAAGAACGTAGAGTATCACGAAGATGCAGTATTAAATGAAGATGGCAATTGGGAATTGAATAAGATGAAAACGGATACGATGGCTATTGTAGATGGTCTTGCCTTTCCTAAAACCAAGATGCGTATCCGAACAAATGGAATAGAAAAAGACGTTGAACCACTTTATATTTTGGATGGGAAAATTGTTACCGTCCCAATTGAAGAAGCAGTTTCATCAGATGAAATTAATCGCCTTCAAATGCTAACAGGACAAGAAGCAACTGATAAATATGGAATAGCAGGAAAGGATGGTGTAGTTGAGATAGTGACTTTAGAAAGTGAACAACAGAGTAATAATATATTCAGA
>JAHDCQ010000170.1:8653-11585 GCA_020629845.1 Saprospiraceae bacterium
TGTAGTTGAGATAGTGACTTTAGAAAGTGAACAACAGAGTAATAATATATTCAGAGCAGACAAAGTCACGCTCCCTTCTTCAACAACACCAGGAGATTTTATATCAGATAGCAAAAATGAGCAAATGCTATTGGTCGCAAATGGCGTGGTTTGGGGTAACTTGGGTAATAATGCTGCTTCGGATGCAAAGTTGAATGAACTGAATCGGCAGCACATTGAAACGATTGATATTCGAGGAGGTGATAAAGCGGTTGAACAATATGGTGAACAAGCGGCGAATGGTGTCGTGGAAATTAGAACGAAGATGGGAAAGCAACTGCAAGGCAAACCAGCAGGCATTTCCATAAATAATCAGCACCCACCAAGCATCAAACTAAAATCAACAGAAAGTGATACGACTAAACAGCCGCTTTTCGTCATTGATGGCGAAATTGTGAGAGATACGAAACTTGAAAAAATCGACCCAGATTGGATTGAAACAATTTTTGTCTTAAAAGGAGAAAAAGCACTCGAAAAATACGGAACGCAAGGACAAAATGGTGTAGTGGAAATCACGATGAAGTCTTACAAAAAATATAGCAAAGACCACCCACCACGCGCAATGGTACTAAATGGTGCGATTTATGATAATATGGATACCGAGGAAGAGAGTTTGCGGCATTTAGGCTTGGATAAATTGAGCGAATCGGATTATACGAAGCGTACGTTTTTATCGCCAGAAGAAGGTGTTGCGAAGTATGGAAAAATAGCCAAAGGCGGCATTTGGGAACTCTATACCGATGATAGCATGCTTGATATTGAGTATCCCAAAGTAGGACTCGCTGCTGATAAGATAGCATTGGGCGGGAACCCATTGCTCGTGATTGATGGCGAAATTATAGATTATGGCGACGACATTTCAGCCTACATTGATAAAAACCTGAAAGCACGCCACATCAAGAAAGTCAATATCTGGAAAGGAGAAGATGCTGTGGAACGCTATGGTGAAAAAGGCAAGCAAGGTGTACTTGAGCTTTTTACGAAAAAAACGCAAGCTGATAAAACACCTCCAACGGAAAAGGTTGAATTTAAATTTGCTAAAACGAAAACGAAGAATGTCCTCACAGTCTCTCCGAATCCAGCAAGTGATGTGGTGCATTTGGAAATTCGCATTCCGAAAGCTGCGAAAGTGCAACTCAGTATTTTCGATGCACAAGGCAGAGTCGTAGAGCATTTACACGGCAAGCATTTCAGCGCGAAACGCTTTAGTGGACAAGCCTCTATACCCTGGAATGTCGCACAGCGTCCAAAAGGTATTTATGTTGCGGTGCTTAGCGTTAGTGGAAAGAAAATCACGAAGCAGTTTGTCGTACAATAAGGCGAAATGGAGCAGAATTAGGCATGAAGGTTCAACCTTCGTGCCTAATTTGTACTATTTTGAAACCTCTACTAAGCAGTCGCTTCGCGGGCTTTATCATGGTACTCCTTCCACTCTGCTTCGGAGTAGGAGAAATGGTCATTATCTATTGCTTTCGATGTCTTGATCGCTTCCAGGGCTTCTTCTGCCTTACCTAACTCTAGTAAAGCACGGCCATAGTTGAAGTAGACATCCTTTAATGCTTTCCGATTGGAATCATCAGGTGCGAAGTTGCGCTTCGTAAAGAGGCGATACTCAAAGGCTGCTTTATCGAACTGCCCCAATTCCATATGGCAGTTACCTTTCAAACGGCGCGACTTCCAGTATAAAGGTTGCAATGCAATAGATGTTTTCACAGACATATCTAAATCTGCAATTGCTTTTTCTAGTTCCTTATCCATTAAATGCACATGCGCGCGTCCGTAATAAGCTTCGGCATGACGAGGGTTGATGTTGATGCTTTTGGAGTAATCGTATAGTGCATCAGTATAGTTTTTTAGACGATAGTTTACAAAGCCACGTCGCTCATAGGCTAAGGCATGGCGTTCAAATTTCTCAATGGCGCGTGTAAGTGCTTGCATCGCCTCGCTCATTTGTCCGCCTTCCTTAATAATCTCGCGCCCATGCTGAAATTCCTTAATCGCAATTTTATCACCATTCGGCTCTATTACCGTATGCTCTAGTATCTTACCACTATCCAATCGCCAGCCACTCATAGTGCCACTCGTAGCGAAGGCTGCAATGTATTCCAATACATTCATGGTATTTTTCCACCAACGCAACTCGATAGGTTCTTTCACAAAGCGAGGAATGGTAACGGTGAGTCCGTCTTCCATAAAAATATCTTCGGCTTGAAAGAAGAGCTGGTTTTTGTACAATACCTCTGTACGATGTAAGTACATTTTTAATGCCTTCTGAAAACTTCTAGCTGTTTTAAATTCTAAACTCCCTGCAATAATTACTTTCATTTTTTCCCGCTGTTTTGATCAACTCATAGTATATTCAACAGTAAAGCCAATATAAACTTCACTAAATTATAGTCAGATGAAAAAATTCCAAACATGCTCAAAAGCATGCACTGTTGCGATTATATAGTTAATAGTAGAAAGACTGGGTACTAAGTAGTATGCAACAATTATTTCAGTAATTATTGTATACTACTTGTCTAATTGCCTATTACAAGTAGTGTAATAATTTGTCAATATAAAAAGTAGGTGGTTTGTTTATGGTGTATGTCTGTGTAAAACTCTCATTCTAGCCTTAAAAGAAATACGGCAGAAAATAGGAAACTTGAATTAGGGATTGAAAGGTTTTCAAATTTACTTAGTAACGGTAAAAAAATAAGTTCTCTGTTTCGACAATTTTATTTTTTGTCCAGTTTTTGCTTTGGAAACGGGAGCATATCTAGATATTTGACCGTTTTCAAAGTAAAAACTGGGCGGAAAAGAAAAAGTCCAAATCGGGAAGTTATTCTTTTACCGTTACTTAATACAGTTGAAAATATGAGATAAAGAAATGTACCGTAATTTCCCTCTG
>JAHDCQ010000576.1 GCA_020629845.1 Saprospiraceae bacterium
CTATGTAAAATACTATACCAATCCACATCCAAAAGTTGTATTAAGTGCTAGGTAAAAGAGCTTTCAAGGAGTTGTTAAATTATTTTTGTCTGATTGCTTATAACACATTTTAACGACCAACTTCCTATCTTTGGCGGTGCATATTACGAATAGTATTCATCATGCTCGAAAACATTCAGTTTATACATCCGTGGTTTTTCCTATTGTTGTTGCTAATTCCATTAGCACTTCTGTATCAGTTTTTTTTCAATAAAAAAGGACGCATTGCCTTAAAGATGCCGAGCCTAAAGTCGCTCGAAGGACATCAGTCGTGGCGAGGACGTTTGCGGGTATTATTACCCATTTTTCGCACCTTAGCATTTGCCGCTTTGGTGACGGCTTTAGCACGCCCACAGTCTACACTAAAGGAACAGGAGATAAAAGCAGAAGGCGTAGATATTAGTCTAGTAATTGACTTATCGAGTAGTATGTTGTCCCGCGACTTTAAGCCCGACCGCTTGGAGGTCAGTAAGCGCGTAGCTTCGGAGTTTGTAACTAAACGCGAGCATGATCGCATTGGGCTAACCGTCTTTTCGGGCGAAGCCTATAGCCAATGTCCACTTACTACCGACCATCGCGTAGTGCAAGAGTTTTTAGCAGGACTCAAGTGTGGGATTTTGGAAGATGGTACGGCTATTGGGATGGGCTTAGGTACGGCTATCAATCGCTTGAAAGAGTCGGAAGCGAAAAGCAAGGTCGTTATTTTGCTGACAGATGGCGTGAATAACGCAGGTTACATCAAACCGATAACTGCTGCGCAGATTGCTCAGGAATTTGAAATTAAAGTGTACACTATTGGGGTAGGTACGCAGGGCCAAGCACTCGCCCCCGTAAGCAGAAGAGCAAATGGGACGTTTATTTTCGACCTTTCGACAGTAGAAATTGATGAAGCTTTGCTTACTGAAATTTCTGAAATGACAGGTGGTAAATACTTTCGTGCCACTACAGCAGAGGGTCTAGAGCGCATTTATGCGGAAATTGATCGGCTCGAAAAAACCGAAATAGAAGTGACTACACTCAAGCGATATAGCGAAGAATTTCATTGGTTTGCCATGCTAGGACTTATCTTTCTGGTGTTGGAATTAATACTACGCTATTCAGTTTTAAGAAGCTTACCATAAAAACATAGTAGTAGCACATCAAGCCCTAATTTAAATACAAATAATTATGAATCAACAATTGATGGTGCGAAAAAGTCAGCTTATACTATTTGGTTTGCTATTCGGTTTATCCTTTGCGCTGCATGCACAGGTAGAATCTTCGATGGGCGGTGTTTTCGATATACACCAATATGAAAAAGAATCCATACAATTTTTGATGTTGCAAGCCAATAAGTCTGGTAAGAAAGAACATATCAAACTCGTTAAGTCCGCAGTTCGTTCTGGGCGGCTAAAAAAAGAGGTTGATATTGACTTGCATCATCATTCGGCTGCCCCTGATTGGTACTGTAGCATAGTAGATGAAAAAGATAAGGTGCTATTGAAATTCAGTATGTCCAATCCTTTTTCGGAATCACTAGAATATGTGGATGAAGAAACAAATGAGCTAAAGCGTAAAGAAGTCATACTTGACGAAAAGTTTTTTAACATTCGCTTGCCTTATGAGGAGAATTATAACAAGCTCCGTATAGAAAAATCGAAAGGGAAAAAAGGAAAGTTGGTTTTGATAAGTGAGATTGAGTTGAAATAAAAACATTCGTAAATATTCAATGAGTGAATGGTGAATGACTGAATGAACGAATATAATTTAGAATTATTCACTCATTTATCATTCTTTCATGCACTCATTGAG
>JAHDCQ010000171.1:0-5628 GCA_020629845.1 Saprospiraceae bacterium
CTTCTTTGGTATAGGAACGAATGTGTTGGCGATTGATAGCGTAGGACTTATGAATGCGAAGAAAGGACGCACCCAAGCGGTTCAGCATTTCACTCAAAGAAGTGTAGACAATATGCGAATCGGTACGCGTATGCAAAATAATATAGTTATTCATGCCTTCGAGGTAGAGAAGGTCAGCTTCCAATAGTTTGACGGTTTTGCGTTCACTTTTTACATAAATAAAGCGATTCGCGGGTGTTTCGGGAGTAGCTTTAGAAACGGCTTGCTGCAATTTTTGGTAGCGATTGACCGCCTTAAAGAATCGCTCGAAGGAAATGGGTTTGAGCAAATAATCCAAAACCTCCAACTCGAAGCCCTCTAGGGCATACTCGCGGTGCGCCGTAGTGATAATGACTTGTGGCGGATGTTGCAAACTTTTCAAAAATGCTAAACCCTTCAATTTCGGCATTTCAATGTCTAGAAACATCAAATCTACCTGCTTGCTTTGTAGTACTTGCATGGCAGCAATAGCATGTAGGCAAGTATCTACTACTTCAAAGCCTGGCAAGTCAGCGAGATAGCCCGCTATGATGCGCTGTGCGACGGGTTCATCATCTACGATAAGGCATTTTATGGTATTCATTCGAGTTCGAGTTTTAGTGTTGCGCGAAATAATTTGCCATCGGGTGCGGCTTCCAAACTATACTTTTCTGGATAAAGTAAATCCAAGCGACGTTTTAGATTTTTCAGTCCCAAACCGCGCTTTTTAGTAGGTAGCTCATAGCCCGCCTCTGGCATTTTATTTTTGACTTCAAATATAAGCCTGCCTTCTTTTTGTCCTAAAAAAATAGAAATTGGGAGGGCTTCGGTGGCTTGCATTACGCCATGTTTGAAGGCATTTTCTACCAATGGAATAAGCAATAAAGGCGCGATTTCTAATTGCCTATCCAAGGCTGCATCCTGCTCAAAATGCACTTGTACCCGATTTTCATAGCGTTCGCGCTCTAAGTCAATAAAATCCTCAATCAGCTTCACTTCTTTTTCTAAGGCTATGCTATCTACGCTCGCTTCGTAAAGCGAATAACTTAAAATATCCGAAAGTTTCAGAATAAGATTTGGCACTTTTTTAGACTCTTCCAAGGATAAGCCATAGATATTATTCAACACATTAAACAAAAAGTGCGGATTGATTTGGGCTTTTAAATAATTCAGTTCCGCTGCTTGCTGCTGCGCGATAATTTGCTTGGCTTTATAGCTTTCTAAATACCATTTTCGGAGTAAATAAATGCCAATAGAACAAAGCACAGGTAAGGCAATAAATGCAGCAAATTGCGAAAATGAACCTGGGTGAAAAACCTGTTGCCAAATATGACAACATGGTCTTTGCCCACCAAAAAAGAAAGGAAAAAACCAAAACAGGAATAGGACACGCTGAATAATAGTAAGCACAAATAGAACAGCTAATAGCAAGCCTATATACGTCCCGAATCGTCGCGTATCCAAATAGCGCGGCATTAAAAATAGCCAATTCACATAGGTCGCCACCAACCACACGGGCAAGAAAATGGCACGATTGATAAATGCCAATTTCACATTTTGATAGTAGGGATAGACCGTTGCTGTCCCTACCAGTAGTATGAACACCCAAAAAAGGATATGCCATTTTATGTGATTCGCTTGCATGTTGTAAAAGTAAGCCTTCTACTTTAATAAGAAAGCGTTTTTATGCAAACGGCAGTTTTTGCGTGGGCAACGCTCGTTTCAGCAATAGCAAATTGTTTACCCTGCAAAATTGGGCGTTGGCGTAAATCTTCGGCATGGCATTTTTGTATGGCTTTACTTTGTATCAAAATCACTTGTATTATGAATTCAATAATAATGAAACACCGTATTCTTCTCTTTATCGTTATGCTTTGTGCCACTACAGCAACAGCACAATTCGATATGTTTCAAAATTTGGATTTTAGTAAAAAAGATAAAACTAATCCAATAGGCATCGCGCATTGGAAGGCAAAAGAGGACATGGAAGTAGCAATATTACAAGAAGATGCCACAACACAAAGCTTATGTATAGAAGGCAGCTATGAAGCGAATGCACCGGGCTTTTTCTATCAGCAACAAAGTGTAAAATTAAAGTCCCATATCAAAATCCGTATTTCCGCAGCTATTAAAATCGAGCAACTGAGTGAAGGGACAGCGGGCATTTATTGCTATACTAAAAATGGCGAACAATGGCTACAATACAAAACAGCAAAGCTAGATTCGCTAACGGACGGCTGGCAGCGCGTCGAAACGGAAATAGTAGTAAGTCCAAAAGCAGATAGATTGCGAATTGGGGCTTCGCTTGATGGAAAAGGCAAACTTCGTGTAAAAAATTTCCAGATGGCATTGCTTGATATTGGGACTTGTCCGATAGGTGCAGATGCAAAAGCATTTATGCAAGAAGTGATGGGTGTCATAGCAGCACACTCGCTTTACAAAGATGAAATAAATACCACTCAACTCCTCAAAGATTGGCAATACCTCGCCGCTTGCTCAGAAGATATGCAGGGCGTTTATAATGGTCTGAGCATCATTCTACAGTCCATTGATAATCATAGTTTTTATTGGACAACTGAACAAGTTCAAAACTGGCAAGCCCCAAGCGAGGAGGAACAAACACCCGATTTCCCACTTAGCAAAGGACACCGCATAGATGAGCATTATGCCTACCTCTGGATGCCGCACTTTAGTAGTGGCGATTCGCTGACAGGCGTACATTTCGCTACACACATGCAACAATTAATTGACTCTTTAGACCACAAAAATCTCAAAGGTTGGGTGCTAGATTTACGACAAAATCAAGGCGGAAATTGCTGGCCAATGCTGGCAGGTATCGGCCCGATTTTGGGCGAAGGTATCTGTGGCTACTTCAAAGCGGAAGAGGAGTTGATGACATGGAGCTATGCAAACGGCACGAGTTATATTGACGAAACATCACAATATAGTGTAGAACAGCCTTACGCGCCACTCAACAAGAAAATTCCAATTGCAGTACTTACAGGTGGCAAAACGGCAAGTTCAGGAGAAGTCGTGACACTTGCCTTCAAAAACAGACCAAACACCAAGAGTTTCGGACAGCACACGGGCGGCTACTCTACGGGCAATGCTAATCATACCCTTTCGGATGGCTCTATGCTGTTTCTAGCGAGTTCGGTCTATGCTGATCGCGCGCAAAATGTCTATCCTAGAGGCATAGCTCCTGATATGGAAGTGCTGGAAGAAGAAGGTAAAGACGCGCCTTTGGAAGCAGCTCTGACATGGTTACGGGAGCAGTAATAAATTCCCTCTGTAAATTTCTAACCATTAAAGTTGGATTGATAAGCACGACGAAGGAGTAATTATTAAGCCCAAGTCAAGCAATTTGGGCTTAATAATCGCTTCGCGCTTATCAATCCTAAATCAGCAGATTTTTTACAGACGGAATAAATTTAGCAATTACAAAAACTAAATACAATGAAAAATATACTCATCATACTCAGTTTAGTTGCCATATTCGCAAGCTGCAAGGCACAACAAGACACCCCAACAGTCATCGCCACCGACATTGAGAACTTTTGGAACGCCTACGACAAAATCACCAGCACAAGGGATAGCATTCAACAATATGCCTATCTCGATAATTTATTCCTGCAAAAAGGAACACCCGGTTTACACGCGATGATGGCTCGCAAAAATTACACGCCTAAATCCTATATTGATGCCATCAACAACTATCCAAAATTTTGGAATTCGGTACGGCAAAACACCTATCGTGCAAGCGAATTTGCGGAGGCGATTGAGGCAGAAATAGCGCAACTCAAGCAGCTCTATCCTGACTTGAAGCCTTCCACTATCTACTTCACGATAGGTGCGCTACTATCAGGTGGCACTACGCTCGATGACATGGTGCTAATTGGCTCAGAAATCGCGCTTGCGGATAGTACGGCCGTAACCGAGGAATTACCCGATTGGTTTAGAGCAAATCTGCGAACGCATTTCGATAGCAACCCCATTGAGGATGTGGTTTTGCTGAATGTGCATGAGTGTGTGCATACGCAGCAGCGTCCGCAAGGTGGCTACGATTTGCTTTCGCAATGCTTATACGAAGGGGTGGCAGAGTTCGTATCTGTAGTGGCTACGGGCAAGCCCTCGGTCGCGCCTTGTATTGCATTTGGGCAGGCGAATGAAGCGCGTGTAAAAGCGCGTTTTACAAAGGAAATATTCAGTCCTAATTATAATGATTGGCTCTATAATAATTTTGACAATGAATTTGAAATCCGCGACTTGGGCTACTATGTGGGCTATGCGATTTGTGAAGCCTATTATGAAAAAGCCAGCGATAAGCAAGCCGCTATCAAAGCACTTATTGAAATCGACTATGGTAGTAGCAAGGCTGTGGAGCGTATTGTAGAAGCATCAGGCTATTTTGATACATCCATAGCGCAGCTAAAAGCCAACTATGAGCAACTAGAACCCGAATTGATAGGGATTCGAGAATTCAAAAACGGAGCAAAAAACGTGAGTCCCGACCTCACGGAAATTACTTTTGAGTTTTCGCGGGAAATGAGTGAACGCTTTGGGCGTTTTGAGCCTGGTTTATTTGGCAAAAATCATGTCATTCCCATCACCAAATTTCTAGGGCTTACCGAAGATGGGAAAGGACTGCGCTATGCCGTTGACTTGAAACCCAATCAGCGGTACCAGCGCAAATTGATGCCCGTTTTTCGTGCGAAAGATGGGGCAGCTTTGAAGAAGCCTGTACTAGTGAAGTTTAGAACGGGGACATCCTAAGCTGGCAAAGCCAGTACCATAAAGTCAAGTACAAGCGCAAGTACAAGTTTATAAAATTGGCACTACGGTAAAAAGTGTGGGTACGTGATTTTTCAGCCCACCGTTTCAACGGTGGGAGACAGTTTAGAGCTTGTTGCTAAGCCCCCCCACCGATAAATCGGTGGGCTGAAAACACCTCAAAAGTACAAGTTTATAAACTTGCGCTTGTACTTATTCTAAAACTGCTACCGCTGCTTCTAGCATTTTATCGTTCCCTGCCTCTAAGTCCGCAATTGTATTTTTGACCACTTGGTCAGGTATTAGACCAAGCCCTTCCCAACTTACACCTGCACCGTCTAGCACTTCCGCTACAGGAACACGGTACAACCAGCGATTCGGCAATTCGCGCTCCACCGTATCCGAAAACGCACCCGTGGTAGTATCGCCTACATGCATGAGTTGCGGCAGGGTTTTTAGGGCAAAGCCAAAGGTTTCTCCGGCACTAATGGTATAGCGATTGGTAAGCATGACCAAAGGCTTGGTGTAAAGTGTCTCTCTTCCTTGCGCGATATGCCATTCAAACACTTCTGAGAAGTCATCTTCGCCTAAGCCTTCTTTATAGCGCACTTTCATGTAATGCGTCTCAGCATCGGTGAAGTAGCTCGTGATAAGTCGTCCTGCTTCATCTTCGCCGCCACCATTATCGCGTAGGTCGAGAATGAGTCCTTTGGTGTCACCTAAATCAGCAACAATTTGATCGAATGTCTTTTCCCAAAAATCAAGTGCATCAAACATTAGCCCTAGATAAACATAACCCACATCATTAGGCAAGCGTGCATAAATAACTTCGTCTTCTAC
>JAHDCQ010000171.1:5728-11484 GCA_020629845.1 Saprospiraceae bacterium
AGCGCGTATTGCGCGTCCCAATCAATATCTTTCACACGGAAGTTGCCATAATGGTCTTTGTAATCTTGCCAGAAATATTCAAAATTATTAAGTACGGTATTTTCTTCTGCTTCGCCAAGCAATGCCTTATCACAAGCGCAGCATAATAAGAGCGCGACGAAAGCGAATAGTATATTTTTCATGTTTTATTGACTTTTACTATTTAGGTATTAGGTACAAGGTATTAAGTATTAGGTACTTTAGAACCTATTTGATAAATGCTCAAGCGAGCGTGAGAGAAATGAGAAAGTGAGAGGAGTGAGTAATAAAATTCTTATCTCACGCTTCTCATTCCGCTCACTTTCTCACTTTCTATTGAGTATAAGGGGTGACTTGTCACGAAATACCTTGTACCTGATACCTAACACTAAATAATTACGATTTTTTTAAATTTAAAAATTGTAGCGCAATCCCAGCATTAATGCCTGTCGGTAAGCCCGAATTTTATCAGGTTGGTTATGCGCGAAATAGGAAAAATGATAGCTTGGACTAAGTGTCCATTTGTCGCTGAGTGGAAGGATGTAGCTGATATCTAAAGCAGCTTGTTGATAAGTATTCCAAGTATCCAAGCTTGTTCCTACTTGAAAGAAAGAAGCGACACCCGCTGCCTTCCCGATGACACGTGGAATATTGGAATAAGGTAAACGTGTAACGATACCCACAAGCGGTAGGCTCGCTTTTAGGCGCACTTGATGTCCATTCTTCAACTGATACGCGCCTTGATAGCCTATGCCGATACGCCCCTGCCCCATTCCCCAGGGAAAAGCGGCTACTGATTCGAAATCAATAGCAAAATCATAAGCGATATTTCCGCCAAGATGATGCGTCCATTGCCCGCTTTTCTTAAGAATTTTCCAATACTGTAGCTCCAAGCCAAAGGCATAAGTCGTTACTTCATTGTCTATAAATTTAGGCAGGTTTTTATCCTTAGCCGCCATTTGCCCTAGCGAAAAATAAGCAGTAGCTTCCAGCAATCGTTTCGCATTTTTATGCTGATAGCCTACGCGCGCCATTGGTGCATTTAAGGTATAAATCACAGGGGAAGCTTGGCGGTCGAGCATATTGAAATTATACCAGCCCAAATCCAACTGTACTGCCTGTGTTTTTTCAACGGTTTGCCCCCAAAGCAAGACTGGAAACAAACACCATAAGCAATTCAAATACTTTTTCATCGGATAATTTTTGCTACAAGTATCGGACAAGAAAAACGAGCGCGCAAGCCTTACACTACAGGCTTTTCCACGAAGCGGACATAGGAAATCATGAAGCGGACAACTTAATTTGGTAGAGGGTAGAAAGTAGAGGGTATAGAGATACGGTCGAGTATTTCTCATATCTTATCTCTCTACTCTATACCCTCTACCTTCTACAGAACTTGCTTGCAGGTTCCTAAGAATTCATCCATTGCTTGAAGCTGGCAGCTTTATTTTTATTGACTAATAAATTGCCTGCAAGTTCGGGCTGCAACACGACTTGTAAGTGCCGATTGGGAAGAATTTGAAAGGATTTTATGGCGGTACGATGGGCTAATAATTGGCGATTGAGCCGAAAAAAACCATGCGAGGCAAGTTCTTTTTCTAGAATATTTAGGGAGCTATCCAAAAGATGCTTTTCGCCTGCCTGCGTGACGATATAATTAAAATCATCCAGACGGAAAGCATAGGAAATATCTTGTGGACTAAGGAGTAGGACTTTTCGCCCTTTCTTCACAGCAATAGTCGTAGCGGCTTCGATATTTTCTATAATTGGCTCTTTTTGCAGAGGATGAATAGTAACTTCTCTAAGTGCCGTAGCCGCTCGTCTCGACCACCAATGATAGTACAAAAAACTAAAGCCTAATGTGAACAACAAGCTCAAGGGATAATCCGTCAGCCAAATGGTTTTTGGAAAAACTTTCCATTCTGGGATAAAAAACGTTCTTACACAAAGCGACACTAGAGATATTAAGCTAGTGAATGCAAAAGTGGTAATAATTTGTAGTGTCCAACGTCGCCCATTTTTACCTTGCTTCCAGGGCATTCGCTTGTCAAAAAAGATGATAATCGCCCGAATACCTAACCAAGCAACACCAATAAGCACAGTATTATAGCATAGCTTTTTCAGTAGGATTGGCGACAAGAGTTCCTCCAAACTATGGTCTGTTCCTACTAAAGTCATAGTGAAGGTGATGAAGAGCGTTCCTAACAATATATAGTTACGGTCTTGATAGCTTTGCATTACTGCTTTTTGTCTTCAAAAAAGGAAGTAACACTAGCAGGCGTTTCGATGCCTTCGTGTAGCAATTCATCAGGAATAGCCGCGCCGTATTCGGTTGTCATCGGTATCACACCTGCCCAAATCGGGAGTTCATAGTCCGATTTTTCATCGCCTGGCCCGCCTGTTCGTATCTTCGCACTTGCCGATTCGATATGCAATTTTAGTACTTTGGTGGCTTTCATTTCTTTCGCATTCGGCAGGCGCGCCTCGTCCCAGCGTCCTTTCCAGATATTTTCAGTAATGACCTCTAGAGCATGCATTTTTTCATCGTCTTCCAGCAAAGTAGCCGTACCAAACACCACCGCCGAGCGATAATTCATAGATGAATTGAAAGTAGAACGCGCCAATACCACTCCATCCAAATGCGTGACCGTAAGACAAGCAGGCATCCCCGCTTGCTCTAAGTGCTGCAACATGCGGCTCGTAGTTGCTCCATGCAGGTAAATTGCATCGCCATCGCGCCCATAAGCAGTAGGAATAACGAAGGGCTGCCCCTCTATCGAAAAGCCGACATGACACATAAAGGCAGCATCTAGGATTTCATAAATCGTAGCTTTATCGTAATGTCCGCGTTTGGGAATACGCTTTACTTTATTGCGAGGGGTGGTATTGAATTGTTCCATTGCTTGCTTGTTTTTAGATGACTATTTAGAGGAGAGAACAGAGACCACTTTGTTGAGAGAACAGAGATTAATACGTTAGGGAGTAGGAAAGACTTTTCCCTCTATGCCCAATTAGTAGCATAAAAGGAAAAATCAAACGTTATAGTCTCTCCTTTCTCTTCTAAATAGTTACATTTTTAGATGACAAGATTAGGCATTTTTTTGGAAAAAAGCCACCACTATACTACTTCCCTGTATATGCTACATTTTCCTAATCCAGCCCAAAAGTCTCTTTATCTTCAAAAGTAGGCTGCTGGCTTTTCTCAAAGAGGAAATCCCCAATGACCAAATAATCCATTTCCGTACGCATAAAGCAACGATAGGCATCATCAGGTGTACATACGATGGGTTCGCCACGTACATTGAAGCTGGTATTAATCAATACGCCATAGCCCGTTCGCTGCTTGAATGCTTGTAGCAATGCCCAATAACGCGGATTGGTGGTTTTACTCACCGTCTGAATGCGGGCTGAAAAATCTACATGCGTGATAGCCGAGAGTTCGGAGCGTGGAGTAGCGAGTTTTTCCTGCATGGATAATTCGAGATAATTGCTAGGTAGAGGCTTACGAATAGCGTCTTGCACAGGCACTACGGTCAGCATGTATGGACCAGCTTTTTCGGTATCGAAATAAAGCGCGGCATCTTCTTCCAAAACCGAAGGCGCGAAGGGGCGAAAGGATTCTCGATATTTTATTTTTAGATTTATCACACGCTGCATTTCCTCACTCCGCGCATCGCCTAGTATGCTACGCGCACCCAACGCACGTGGGCCAAACTCCATGCGAGCTTGCATCCAACCGATGACCTTGCCTTCGCTAATCAGGCGCGCCACTTCTTCGCAAAGTGTGCTTTCCGAGTTGAATTGCTGATAAGGAGCTTTGTATCGCTTTGCCATACGTTCTATGAAAAAATCCACATAATGCGGGCCGAGATACGCGCCTTGCATACTATCGCGTCCTTGTTCCACTTGCCGCTCTTCACCGAAATAAATATGCTGTGCGGCTAAAGCTGCCCCTAACGCACCTCCTGCATCACCCGCCGCAGGCTGTATAAAAATCTCTTTGAATAGCCCCGACTGTTGCAATTTACCATTCGCTACACTATTCAAAGCTACGCCTCCTGCCATGCACAGATAATCGGCATTGGTGAGGCGTTTGGCTTCGGTTGCCATTTTTAGCACTATCTTTTCCGCGATGCGCTGAATAGCTAATGCCATATCGCAATATTCCTGACGCATCTCTGATTCGGCTTCGCGGCGTGGCAAGTCAAAAAGGGCTTCCATACGCTTATCATGCAGCATACGTAAGCGAGTAGCATAGCTGAAATATTTCGGATTCATCCAGATAGAACCATCGGTTTTGATGTCTATGAGTTCGGTTTCAATGAGTTGGGAATAGCGTTTAAAATTGTCGCTTTCAGGATTGCCGTAGGGTGCCAGTCCCATCAGTTTATATTCGCCTGAATTGACTTTGAAGCCCAAATAATAGGTAAAAGCGGAATACAATAAGCCCACCGAATGCGGAAATTTCATCTCTTTCAGGATGCGAATGTCCTTGCCCTTGCCCTCACAAATAGTAGCTGTTGCCCACTCCCCTACTCCATCTATGGATAGTACGGCTGCGTGCTCAAAAGGAGATGGATAAAAGGCACTCGCTACATGCGATAGGTGATGTTCTGGAAAAAGGAATTTTAGCTGTTTTTTGTCGTATTCTCCTACTTCTTTGAGTCCATCGTAGAGCTGCTTTTTGAGGAACATTTTTTCTTTCAACCATACTGGAATGGCTTTCAGGAAGGATTGCCAGCCTTGTGGGGCATAGTTGTAATAGGTTTCTAAAAGTCGCTCGAACTTGAGCAAAGGCTTATCATAGAACACTACGGCATCCAACTCATCAATGCTCAGTCCGCTTTCTTCTAGGCAGTATTGGATGGCATTTTTGGGAAAATTCGCATCATGTTTTTTCCTCGTAAATCGCTCTTCTTGAGCGGCTGCCACTATCTTTCCTTGCTGTACCAATGCTGCTGCCGAATCGTGATAAAAAGCCGAAATACCAAGAATATTCATACCTTTGGATTCTAAATTTTAGTCTATACAAAGTAATGGAAACACTCAAAGATATTTATAAATTTTTGATGGAGCGCAAGAAATATTGGCTTGTCCCCATCGTCTTGGTATTACTCTTGCTTGGCGTATTGATTGTAATTGGTGGTGGCTCGTCGGTAGCTCCCTTTATTTATACCTTATTTTAGTATGCAAGCACCACAAGATAATTGGAAAACACTGCTCGTTATCGTAGTAGGTTTGCTGGTATTGCATTTCCTATTCACAGTAGATTGGCTGCTCTATGCCGCCTTAGGCGTTGGTTTAGCAGCCGTACTTTTCCCTGCTTTGGGACGACTTATTGTACGCGGCTGGATGGCTGTTGGGCAAGTGCTAGGACGCATCAATGGGAGCATTTTGCTGTCTCTTGTCTTTTTCATTCTACTCTTCCCGATTGCGGTGCTGTATCGCTTATTCAATAAAGATTCTTTGCGGCTGAAAAATGAATATGATTCCTTATTTACGGAACGAAATCATAGCTATCAGAAAGAGGATTTGGAGAATGTGTGGTAAAAATAAACGGTTCTTTGACAATTTTGCCAAACATGTACTGGTAAGCGACAGTTCGCCACCACAAAAAAAGAAAAAACATGAATGAATTGAAAGAAAAAATCCGATATTTAATAGCAAAGGGTAACCTTGAAGGTGCGTTTGCTCTTATCAATTCAAGTATACAAGATACAGATTTAAAAAATGAATTA
>JAHDCQ010000172.1 GCA_020629845.1 Saprospiraceae bacterium
GTTGAAATTGTTGATTTTTACGCTCAACATTTTCAACAAAAACGCTTGAAAGAGTACTGAATTTAAGGTGTAATCAATTTTACAGGAAAACCCTTCTATCCCCATTTACTCTATAGAAATTCTTTCCGTCTTCTTTTTTACCTCCCCTTGCAGTTTTTCTAATAAGTTTCGTGCTTGTTTCAAGCCTTTAATTCCATCGCGCACCACAATGAGGTGTCGATTGGTTTTCTTAAAATTAAGATGATATTTCTTTCCTTTTGTGCCAATAAATTGGAAAAGTGTCTGGAAACTATCCGTTTCGTAGAATGCCGACTGCGGATTTTCTACGAAATAGCAACGCAGTTTCCGATTTTTCAGAATCAAACGCTCGAAACCTAATTGTTTGCATACCCAAGTAATGCGTAGCCCCTCGAAAAGTTCCATAGCGGGTTGTGGAATTCTTCCGAATCGGTCGCGTAGCATCTTTTGGAATTTTTCGATGCCTTCCTCATTTTCAATTTTATTCAGTTCGGTATATAGAATCAAACGTTCTTGGATATTGCTTACATATTCGTCGGGCAGGTGCATTTCTACATCTGTATCTAAATTCACATCGCGCACATAACTACGCTCTTTTTCCATTTCTTCCTTGAAGAGGTCTTTGAATTGATTTTCTTTCAATTCTAAAATAGCTTCTTCTAGGATTTTCTGATACATTTCAAAACCAATATCCGCTATAAAACCGCTTTGTTCTGCCCCCAACAAATTTCCAGCACCCCGAATATCCAAGTCCTTCATCGCGATATTAAAGCCGCTACCCAAGTCCGAAAATTCCTCAATCGTACGTAGTCGCTTACGGGCATCGCTCGTGAGCGTAGACATAGGCGGACAGAATAGATAGCAATAGGCTTTTTTATTGGAACGCCCCACACGTCCGCGCAATTGATGCAAATCACTCATGCCAAATTGATGCGCATTATTGATAATGATGGTATTGGCATTGGCAATATCGAGTCCAGTTTCAATGATATTGGTGCAGACGAGTACGTCGTATTTGCCGTCAATAAATTGTAGCAAAGTGCGTTCCAAATCCTTACTTTCCATCTGCCCGTGCGCGAAGGTGATGTCCACATCAGGACATAGGCGACGTACCATTGCCACCATATCAGGCAGTGATTTTACGCGATTATGCACAAAAAACACCTGCCCACCACGCATCACTTCGTAGTAGATAGATTCTTTGATGAGTTCATCATTGAAAATGCGAACTTCCGTATGAATCGGCTGGCGATTAGGCGGTGCTGTACGAATAACAGATAAATCTCGCGCTGCCATCAGCGAAAACTGTAGGGTACGTGGAATAGGCGTAGCGGTGAGTGTGAGGGTGTCCACATTCACCTTGAGTTGGCGTAGTTTCTCCTTTGCCGCCACACCAAATTTCTGCTCCTCATCAATCACGAGCAAGCCCAAATCCTTGAAACCAATTTTTTTATTCAAAATGGCATGTGTGCCAATGACAATATCCGTTTTGCCTGCTTTGAGGTCTTTAAAAATCTGCGTTTTTTCCTTTTGCGTACGGAAGCGATTGACATAATCCACCGTCACGCCAAAGTTTTCTAAGCGTTTATGAAAGGTCTGATAATGCTGCAAAGCAAGGATAGTGGTCGGGACTAAAATCGCCACTTGTTTGCCGCCCACTACTGCTTTGAAAGCGGCGCGCATCGCTACTTCTGTCTTCCCAAAACCCACATCCCCACAGATGAGTCTATCCATCGGGTAGTCCTTCATCATGTCTTCTTTCACGCTTTGGGTGGCTTTGTATTGGTCGGGCGTATCTTCATAAATAAAAGAGGCTTCCAACTCCACTTGCATATAGCCATCCTGTGGAAAGGCATGTCCTTGTGCGGCCCGACGCTTGGCGTAGAGTTTTATCAATTCGCCCGCAATATCCTTGACTTTTTTCTTGGTTTTGGCTTTGAGTTTCTTCCAAGAATCCGAACCAATTTTATCCAACTTTGGCGCAGTACCTTCTTTACCTACATATTTTGAAATCTTATGCAGCGAGTGAATACTTACATATAGGACATCATTATTTTTGTAGAAAATCCGTACTGCTTCTTGCTGCTGCCCATTGATGTCAATCTTCTGCAAACCCGAATATTTCCCTACCCCATGATCTATGTGCGTAATATAGTCGCCCGATTTTAATTCGCGTAATAGCTTTAGATTTATAGCTTTATCCTTAGAAAAGCCTTGCCGCAAGCGATAGCGATGAAAACGCTGGAAAATCTGGTGGTCGGTATAGCAAGCAACTTTTAAATCCAAATCTATAAAACCCTGATGGATGGCATTTAGAATGGGGTGGAATTGTACTTTGGCTTCTAGGTCTTCAAAAATGTTGTAGAAGCGTTCTATTTGGCGTGGGTTTTCGGTGAAGATGTAGTTTTCTACTCCTCCTTTAGTGTTTTCTTCTAAATCTTCAATTAATAATTTAAAATTCTTATTAAAGCTTGGCTGCGGTCGTGCTTGAAATGTAATTTTTGTATCGAAATCAAGTGGCTGAATACTATCGGTGAGGCTAAAAATAGGGTAGTTTTCCATATCATCAATGACCGTGCGCGGGCGAATGAAGGCGCGGTCGCGGAAAATCTCAGCAAGTTCACTTTTATCAAGTGCAGATACAGTTTTAGCAAATTCGCCTGCTTTTTCAAAGCACATCTGCAAGCGATCGAGCAGCAACTGGAAATCTTTAACCCAAATCGCAGTGTTTTCCCGCAATACATGCAGCAAGGAGACTTTTTGATCTTGTGAAAATTTGGTATTGATATTCGGAACGATAGAAACTTTCTTAATTTCTTGCTTTGAGAGTTGCGTCATCGGGTCGAAGGTGCGAATCGCTTCCACCTCTTCATCGAACAACTCTACGCGGTAGGGCCACTCATTGCCATAGGAGAAAATATCCACAATACCTCCCCGAATCGAAAATTGCCCAGGCTCATACACAAAATCTTCGCGCTTGAAACCATATTCGGTCATCACTTCGATGATGGTTTCCAAATCAAGGTCTTCGCCCACACTTATTTCTAGGCGGTGTTCGTCCAACACTTGCGGCGCAACCACTTTCTCGAATAAAGCTTCGGGATAGGTAATAATAATTTCGCCCGTCGCTCTGGACGTGGTGATTTTATTGATAGTTTCGGTGCGCTGTAGGACATTCGTATTTTCGAGCTGCTCAAAATGCCGCGGTCGCTTAAAAGAATCAGGGAAAAAGTGGATGGTTTTATTCTCAAAAATTGCACTCAGGTTATTTTGCACATAAGCCGCCTCTTCCTTATCATTCGCAATGAACAAATAATGCTGCCGCTGCTTTCGATACGTCCCTGCTAATACGAAGCATTCCAATGCGCCCACCATACCCAGCAATTGCACTCGTGCCGGCTGCTCTTGTTGTAGTGTTGCTACTATTTGTTCGGTTCGGGTGTCATTAGTATATCGTTCTAGTAATTGCGTTTTATTCTCCAAATTCAATCTTCTTTTACACGAAATTATTCTGTTGTCGTTGTTATGCAGTTTTACTGGAAGCTTACACCCATTTTCAATTGGTAGGAGAGGTGATTTGAAAATGAAAATCTCATCATACCTAGCTCTACTCGCGGTGATAGAAACAAATTAATTTTTTCATTCACTTTCTTAGAAAATAAAAAACCTATATCAGCTCCTACATCATAATTTTTCAAATCTTCTCGTTTAGACACCACTCCATAACTCTCATATTTGAACATATATGCAATGTATGGACCAGCAAGTAATGTAATATTTTTTGGAAAGATTCGGTATTGAGGGAGTACTGAAAGTATAAGGTAATTGATGTCATGGTATTTTGGGCCTTTATGTATGTAATCTAACTCAGAAAGAACACTCCATTTCTTGCCTAGTTGTTTTTGAGCATTTGCTGTTATTAAAATTGGTGAAAATCTTGACTGAAATTCAGCATTACTGACGTGGTTAAATACATTATTGATGCTTACCCCTATGCCTATACCAAAATTGATTTTTTTATCTTTTTCTACTTGCCCAAATAAGATGAGGGGAAGTATTGATAATATCAGCAAAACAGATTTTTTGAAAAGGTGCTTCATTTTCTTTTTTTTAGTTAATGTTCCATTCTCCAAGTTTTACTTCATTTCTAATGCTAATTGCCCAAATTTATCTGCTTTTATAAATTTGCTATTAGCAAAATCGTCTTGAAGTTCTTTAATGCAATTGGCTATATATTCTGCTAGTTTAACAGGGACTGCATTACCTATCATCTGCTCAAGATTGGATTTTGTTCCCTCAAACTCAAAGTCTTTTGGAAAGGTTTGGATATAACTCCTTTCTATAGTCGTTAATGCTCTTACATTATTAGATGGTTCGCATTTATCGCCATTATGTTTTTTATAGGTTTTAGGCATTGGGCGATTTACGCCTCTGACCGTAGGGCTTGGTTCATAAATACTGAATATTCCTCTTCTTGCATAGCTGCGAGGGTGGCGATAATAGAATTCCAAACCTAAATCTTCTCCAAAATAATCATGAAGGGTCATCTCTTCTTTTGATTGATTTTTTGATAAGTAATAATCCAGCTCATTATCCTTACCATTTAATCGTCCTATCAAGAAAAACCTTTTTCTTCTTTGAGGTACACCACAGAAACGTGCATCTAATATTTGTTTTGTAAGTCCATATCCTCTTGCTTTAAAAATACTCATGGCTTCTTGTAGTGTTCTGCTTTTTTCAATTCTAGCAACGTTTTCCATTACAAACCATTGAGGTGCAATATCCTCAATTATTTTAGCAAAGGAGATGGTTAAATCAGCCCTTCCAAGTGTTTCGTCTCGTTTTCCTGCACTTGAAAAATCTTGACACGGCGGGCCGCCTATAATCAGATCAGGCTTAAATACTTTGATTTGTTCTAATACAGCTTGATTGGATAAATCGGCTTCATATATTGGGTGGTTAAAGTTTTTTCGATATATTTCAATGGCAGGTTTCCAGTTGTCAAATGCAGCTAATACCTTGAATCCTGCCTTTTCAAAACCCAAAGATAGACCTCCACAACCCGAAAATAAATCAACAGTATTCATATTAGTCAAATAGTTCAGGAGAATTGAATAGTATCGCATCAAAGCGTCTTTCTGGACTTAACAAATTATGTCCTCCTCCTATAATAATGTCTTTGATGTCCCGTTTGTTGATTCTTGGTGTTGTAAGTTCTTTTGACTGCATATACCTATGTGTAAGTTTGCCACTTAACGCAAAGGCCTTATCGTTTTTTGTATTATAAGAAAGACTATCAATGACAAATTGATGATTAATTTGACCATTCATTGTAAAGTCATAAAGCATTTTGAACAACCAAACTACTGTCCTTGATTGCCTTGAAATCCTAGTTTTTCCTTTTAAAATTTCTGAATTGGTAGCATCTACAAACAGCCTAGTAAATGCTAAATCGCTCCACACAAAAACATCCAAACAATTTTCCGCTAAACGGGGAGATTTTCCTACTGTTTTCCAGATTGGTTGTAGAATTAAAGGCTTTTGCTTGTTATTCATTAAGAGGCAAATGGCGTTTATATCTTTTATCATTTTGGGTAGAAAGGCTTGGACGTTAATACCTTCTGTCCAATCTTTAATTTTCGAATATTTTTTATCAAAAACCTCTTTAAGAGTGTCTCGTTTTTTAGAAAATTCAGATGCAATACTACAGGCTAAATACACAATAGTATCGGGTCGAACAACAAGCTCACTTCCATATTTTTCTTCTTCTAAATGGCAAGTAGTATTATCTGGTAATGCTGTTAGTTTAATTTCGATTGGTGATAAACAATTGCCTGTCTTTATGCTTTGAGTGACTAAATCAACTCTTGGCAATGTCCCTATAACTAATTGTTGATATGGTGAATACTGGGTTTCAAAAGCGTAAAATAAGTCATCGGACATTGGATTTTGCCCGAAAAAATCCTGAACTCTTAAGAAGGTATGCTGGACTTTTAGCTTTTTCGATAGGGTGAGATATTTACATTCCATTCCTTTTGAGTGAAGAAATGCAGTTAGGGCAGTAGGAAAAGAGGAGTTAAATTGGTTTTTTCCCCAACTTTCCTTTGCTGTAAAATCTCTATTTGAATGTGTTATTCCAAAAAGCCCTGGGTTCTTCATTTTATCGTTTTCCTAAACTTAGTAAGGTACGCTTTTGTAGATTCAAGATATACATAAATGTATTTCTAATTCCTCCTCAACCCCTCCAACTTTTCCTTCCATTCCTTAATCTCATATTGCAGCTTAAACTGCACACTTGCATCCGTTTCTAACAACAGTTTTTTCTCTAAGAAGTTAATTTTCTGTACCATTAATTTTTCCATATTGCTCATGGCTTCGCGTTCTAAGGTAGTAATGTCATTGGTGCTAGATACGATAACGCCTTCTTTTATATCCACCGCTTTCAAGATATTAATAAGACTTAAAATGCTAGAGAGTAGTTGTCGGCTACGCAATCCATTTTGTTCAAAAGAAAGCGTACCGAGTCGCTGCTGTTCTGCTAGAGCTTTGTATTGACTACGGAGTAGAATGAGTTCGTCGCCGCGTCGTCCGTCCACTTTCACGCTCTTGTTGAGTAGTTCTAGTACTTGTGGTATATCATCTGCTGCGGCTTTTAGTGTTGCTTTTAGCGCGCCTAAGCTTTCATAGGGCTGTGCCTTCACGGGGGGGGTTGGTGTTAGAGTAGGAGCGGGATCAACTTTAGGCGGCACTTCTTCCCTAACACTTTTGGTGTTGCCTGCAGGCTGTATTTTTATAGTATCGGTAGCACTTACCGTAATTTCTTTTTTGTAAAAAATAAATTGTCCTCCTTGATGCCCCACATTATAGAGCGGTTCGCCGCGCGGAGTTTGTTCTTCTGCATTATAGAGTACGCCTTGCACCACCTCGTGGCAAAGCTCGGCAGCCGTGATAAATTCCGAATTAGTGCTTTTTAGATAGCTCAATAAGCTCTCCGCAAACGGGCTGCTTTCAAAACCATCTAGCACGGGTTCATTGCGCCCTGCTGTCAGCAACCAACGCGATTTGAAGTTGTCGAGTCGCGTCTGACTTCTGCTTACTTTCCGAAATAATGCCCCCGAAAAGCAAGCATCCACTACCGTGAATACATGATAGGCATCGGTAGCGCGTAGGAATTTAGTCACTTCATCATTGCTGAGGTAGGTACCTCGTTTAGTTAGCTTCGACTCTACGGGTAGCCAATAGCCACTCTTTGTACGTTTCTTAAACTCGCCATGTCCAGAAAAGTAAATGGTAAGGGTATCTTCTTCGGTGAGGGTATCTATGAGGTGGTCGAAAGTACTGAGAATATTATCCTTTGTAGCTTCCTTATTGTAGAGAGTGGTGGTGTTTTCGGGGGTAAATTGGTATTCTGTTTGTAGGAGTTGTACAAAAGCTTTTGCGTCACTTACCGCATTTTGAAGTTCTGGAACATCATGTAAATAACGATCAATTCCAATAGCCAAAAGATGATTAGTGCGTAACTTTTTCTTTGCCATAAATATGATATAGAGCAGTCGAAAGGCTTTAAATTGCCCTTCGACTGCCGACTTGTCCTTACTTTTCTTGCTTTAAACTTACTTTCACTCCGATTTTCTCTACCAATTTGGTGACTTCTTGAATAATCTGAATGATTCTGCCCGATGCTTCGTAGGTGATTTCGAGCTCTTTTTTGCCGTCTGCTCCTTTTTTGTATTTCACTTTCACAGAATCCAAAATTTGCAGCATCGCAATCAGACCGCCTACGCCAAGTATAAGCGTAATGGGACCAGCAAAGGTTTCATTTTCTTCCTGTGCCTTAATGATACTCCGAATTTTACTTGCTGCCTTACGGTTTCTACTCAACTCTATGAGCATCGCGCGTGCTACTTTTGCCGCGTCTTCATTTTCGAGTTGTTCATCTTCAAACTCATAAACGAGTTCGCTATCAGCAGCTTGTTCTGCATAAAATGCTTTATAGAGTTTGATAGCTTCATGGTCGTTGGAGTAAGCTAAGGCTGTGATTATTTTACTCATTGTTCACTTAATTTTTTACTAGATTATTGATGTGATTTATTGTTGTACTGTCATATTGTTTTATAGCAATACAACAATAAATCATTCTATGCTATATCCTTATCCGCAGGAATACGAAGTCGTGCTGCAGGGTCGCCAAAAACCATATAGTTTTGGGCATCGCTGCGGGTAATCCATGTATCGCGGATTCTTTCCTCGCGCATATCGTTCCACTTATATGTACCCCGCTTTACCCGATCGGTGACATTGGCAATATAGGTATTGTAGCGGGTATATCGTTCATTCATTTTTGTCATAGAAATACCCGAAGGCTGTACGCCAAGCAATTGATTCATCGCATATATAAAAGGAGAGATGCGATCGTCCCATTTTTCTAGTCCATCCAAATCATCCGTATCTGCGAATGCATGCAAGAAGGCGGTATCCAGATGCCCAATATAAGCAATCGGGCCTTGTGGATGTGCGAGCAATTTTTTAGGTAAGGCGGAGATAAAATCCTCCTTAGCTAGGCGTTTAGTCTTGCCCCGCAACCAATGATTATAGTCACTCTCTTTGGGCGTACCATAGCCAAAGCAAGCAAATTGATAAAAGACAGCACCTTCTAAAAAGGGCTTATCCATCGGCACATCTTCGGCTAGAAAGACATCGCGTTTTAGGTTCATGCTCTGTCCATACTGACACACTATGCCCCCATTTACGCGCCTTTGGTGTTTCATGCCCGTGCCTACGTCGCCTAAGCCATGACTCGCAGTATACACCACCGCAGGCTTCCGTGTCGCAAAAGCTTCTACTAGATTACGCTTAGTGGCGTATTCATCCATTAAGGCATGGGTATCGAAGTCAAGCTGCTTATGGACATATTTTCGCATGGGTTTCACCATGTATTGATGGCTAAAATGCGTTGCGTCTCTAGCACCGTGATTAGGCGCGAAGAAGAAAACTTCCTTATCTACGGCTGGTTGGGGAGCAGTTTCTAGTCGGATGAGTTTATTAACGTAGGTTTCTAAATCATCGAGGCTTTCAAGATGTACTCTACCCACGCTTGCTATCACATCGAGTAGTGACTGAAATAGAAAGGGGACATGTTGTGGACTGCCTACTATCAAGATGTAGTGCGGACGCATTTTTTCAGGCGTAGACATCCCTTCAAAGTCATGCTCTATCCAATAGTTCCAATCTTCCATAGTCGTGCCTCGGAATAGCATAGGCTCATCAGGACATTCCATACCCCGATGGACGGCTAAAGGATAGATGATGCGCTTGATTTCTTCTAAGTTTGGATCGGCTTCATGTACCAAATACGTCCAGCCTACGCTCTTCGGATCACCAATGTCTAGGTTTCGGCGACTTATTTCATCAAAGCGGTCGCCAGGCGTACGACTTCCGCCTGGCTGTTTGGTTGCCTCCAATACATCTGCCATCGCATCGGTATTGATGGCTTCTTTGATGAAGGCTGCCAGTTGTTTCGGAGCAGGGTTTTCAAATAAATAGTTTCCATTTGTATCTAAACCGAGACTTAGATAGTTCATATTTTGAGACGTTTAGATGAGTGTGTTTATTAACTTTAGTGCTCTGACGCAAGCATGCAATTGATTTATGCTCGCATCTTATCTACTAGATTCATAATTGATTTTGATACTTCATAAAGTACCTTATCGAGGTTGCTATATTCTGATAATGACTTAGTACCTAAAGGCAAGCCTTGTAGACGTTGAAAGGATGTACCATTCAAATCGAAGGGAGCTACTTTAATAGGCACTACACGCTTATTTCCGACTTCTTCTTCCACCTTTATTGCTATATCAAGGGTTTCGTCCAAGTATAAATTACCACTTATAAGTGTCAACACTAACTGTGCAGCTTTTAGTTCATTCTCTAAGAGCTGATTCGTTACATCGCCACCATCTCTATGCTTTTGAATATCGAAGAGTTTTATTTTCTGCTGTCGAATTAGTGAAAATAGCTGCTTCTTTAGCTCTTTCGCATATGATTCATCATCGTTATGGTAGACCAATATAGTTTTAACAGGGCCGCTAACCTTTACCTCCTCCTTAGTGACGACTACTTCTTGTTGCCCTTCCTGTTGTGCTTCAAGGTCTTTTAAAATGTACTCAAATAAGATGCCTTCATTTACATATTTCCTTGTTTTTTCAGCATCTACTTGTATCATACCACCTGCATGATGTAGTGCTATGACATTCCAATTGATGTCAAATACGGGCGAACCGCTAGAACCAGGTTCGGTAGTTACTTCATAGTGTAGGCGATAGTCCCAAGTACTATTTTTGCCGTCACTAACATCAAATTCCTTTGGTCGTCCGTCAGGATGTTGAATAATGGTGAGTGCCTCATGTTGTTTCGGTAGACTAGGCACAATAGGGAGTGTTCCCCAATCGCTCAAAGGCGTGGAATGGCTATCTTCTTTGATTTTTACGCGTGTATAGTCTAATTTTTTAGACGTGAAAAAGTCTTTATGGTCGAGATTATAGTAGACTGATGTCCCCTCTAAACTATCATAGCCAAATTCTACCTGTGCGTATTGCGCCATTGATGCCGAACCAATCACATGATTGTTGGTAAAGAGATAGCCGCCTTCCACTAAAAAGCCAGTACCTAATACTCCATTTTTGGCATGAACTTTACATACACTTTTGGCTGCCTTTATTCCCTTAGATAACCAATTGATACTTCTTAAGTTATCACGTTTAATGACCTTTTCAAGGGTTGAGCCGCCACTCACGTTTACTTTGTTTTTGATGTCTGCCATTTCCTCTATTTCATCCTCTATTTCCTCTTCTTCCTCCTCCGTTTGTAACTTTGCTTCTTTCTCTATGCTACTAGCAACCTCAAGCAAAATACGTACAATGACATTAGTCTGGTATTCTTCTTCAGAGTCGCGTATTGTCCCCATGCGCTTATCCTTGTTCAATTTCGCCAACTTCGTTTCAGCCGCTATTACGTCATCATTATACTCTGTATTCAGCTCTTGCAGTTTTTCAATGGCTTTTTGTAAGCGTGCTTTGCCAATAAGCTCTTTTATGGCTTTAATCTTTTCAGTCATAATTGATTTTAACCTATAAATATTTGGATTCTAATCTTACGCAAAAAAATAAAACATTATTTGGTCAAAGAAGTAAAACTTGCAAAAAAAGTGAGCTTTTTATCGAATTTTATCCAAAAATCGAATCTTTGCTCCTATCTTTGTTTCAACATACCAAGAACTACTTCATTAGTAAACTTGTATTAAGTACAAAATTAGTCGTTCAGCGGCTTACAAATTTACTTATTGTTTATATACCTTATACCTATTACTAG
>JAHDCQ010000577.1 GCA_020629845.1 Saprospiraceae bacterium
CCTACCTATTTGTGTGGTAGAACGGGAAGCAAGTATTCCCTATCTTTGCTCCATAAACCAGTACATTATGCTCAAACGACAACTAAAACAACACGTTAGCGCAGGCAAGCTCAAAGCAGCAATCAATCTATTGTTAGCATCCACCGAAGGCGATTTGCATAGTGAGGCCACGCACTTATCTGGGCGATTTGCCAATTATATGGCTAGTAAAAACAGAGGCACACTCAGTACTAGCGATGCCAATTTGATGCGGAATCAAATCACGCAAAGTTTGTTGGCTTTGATTGAGCAATTGCCTGAGGAGGAAGGTGATAGGACACTTCCAAAGCCTGCGAAGACTACTAGCTCAACGATAATTCAAGATTCTAAAAATGTCATTAGCGGTAGCACCATACAGGTGCAAGGAGATATGCACATTGGGGACAATAATAACACTTCCCAGTCAGCAGCGAATAAAAGAGCAAAACGGCTGCCGCTGCCGACGCTGCTTGCCTTGATAGGCGTGGTGATTGCCGCTATCGTTTTGCTATTTGGAAACAACATTATTGGCAAAATTTCTGGAGATAATGCGGCAACGAACACCCCACACACCCTCACCATAAAAGTGCGTGATGCTGAAAATAAGCGTCCTTTGAGAAACGAAGGTACGCTAGTGCTAGATTACGAAAATACCACTACGCCCCGCCAAATCAATGAACAAGGCAATGTGGATGTCCGAGGGATTGCCTCCGATATTGGGAAGCCCTTGAACATCCAAATCGAAGCCAAAGGCTACCAAGCGGTATATCCTGATAGTAGCTACCACATCACCGAGGATGCGATTACCTACTTGGTGGAAACGAGCTGCGATGCCTGTCGCGTATTTGGGACAGTGCGCCGACAAGACCAATTTGTAGCGGGTGCAGTAGTGGAAATTAGTGCGCTTCAAATAGCCGACACCACCGATGCTAAAGGCTTTTTTGAACTTCAAATTCCGCCCGAACAAGAGCAAGAAGAATATACGCTAACCGTTCTCCAAAACAATAAAATTGTGTGGGAGAACTTCCTTAGCCCTGCGCCTATTGTAGCGACTGAAATTTTATTGCAAAACTAGAGTCGTCTGACGCTTGGACGACTTTGTATCTTTGAAAAACAAACACAAAAAAATGAAGAACCTATTATTCCTACTCCTTTTCGTGCTATGCACACCTGCGTTATTGGCGCAAAGCGAACTGCACGGCTTAGTGACCTACCAAAACACAGGCAAGCGCATGGATGCCATACAAGTAACCGCACGAGGCGCGAGTCCGACGATAACAAAAGCCACCACCAATGGCGAAGGCGCGTTTAAACTGGTGTTTCCGAATAAGCAGTCAGGCGAAAGTGTGGTACTGAATATCGAAAACCGCCGCTATGACTTAGTGAACCATGCCCGCGAGCTAGAGGTGCTACTCCCTGCCCCCGATGAGAACAAGCAAGTGCGCCTAGTGGTATGCAACAAAGGCGAGCGCGATGCGAATGCCGCAAAATACTACGACATAGCCGTAGAGACCTTTACCAAAAGCTATAAGCGAAAAATAGCCGAACAAGACCAAAAAATAAGCGCCGTAGAACAGCAACTAGTAGAAGGCAACATAACCCAAGCCGAGCAAGCACAACAAATAGCCGCCTTGAATGCTGAAAAAGCGGAACTCTATGAGAAATTCAAAAACTTAGATGAAACCGCTTGGAAACTAGCAGAGGATTTCTCCAAAGTGGATTTGGCACAGGCAGATGAGACCTATAAAAAGGCTTTTGGCTTATTCCAAGAAGGGAAGATAGC
>JAHDCQ010000578.1 GCA_020629845.1 Saprospiraceae bacterium
ATTATCTAACTGGCAATACCTTAGTATTCACCTCTGACGCGCCTGTTCTGCTCAAGAAATCACGCAAATTATCAAGCTTCTCATCCGATGCACCTGCTACATCAAATGCAATACAGAATTTATCATCGGTGATGCGGTCATCTAATACAGGATTGACGATACCAGGCCCTTGACCATTCACAATGTAAAAGGAAACTACCATTCCGATAGATGCAAACAATACTGTAAGCTCAAAGGTAATCGGAATGAAAGCAGGTACTGACCAATACGGCTTACCCCCGAATATAATGGGCCAATCGCGGGTAAAAATCCACGTCATGGAAAGAAAGGCTGTCAATGTACCAATCAATCCATATACGAAGCCCGCAATATGTAAGCGCGACTCTGCTAAACCCAGCTTTGGATCTAAGCCATGCACAGGAAATGGTGTGAAGACATCCCAAATATCGATGTGTGCTGCACGTGCCGTATCTACCGCATCCAACAGCAACTCTTCATCATTATATAGACCGTATAGAATTTTTTTGTTTGTCATCTTGTATAATTAACAATTGACAATTAACAATGAATAATTACTAACATATCCCAATTCTTCATTGTTAATTATTAATTATTCATTCAAATTAGTGTGCCTCGCTTTTATGTGCATGATCGTGGTGGTGATGATGCTTCGCATTTGGCCCAATATATTGGTCGCCTGATGTTTTCAAGATACTCTTTACCTCGGCTATTGCAATTACTGGCGCAACACGGCAGAATATCAAGAATAGGGTGAAGAATAGACCAAGCGTACCAGCAAAAATTCCAATCTCTACCCAAGTTGGAGAGTAATAGCTCCAGCTTGATGGCAAATAGTCACGTGCAAGCGTCGTAGCGATAATCACGAAACGCTCGAACCACATACCAATATTGATAAAGATAGACATGAAGAAGGTAACGGTAATATTTCGCCGCATTTTCTTCGACCAGAAGATTTGTGGCGAGAGTACGTTACAACCCATCATACCGATATACGACCAATAGTACGGCCCGAATACCCGATTGTAGAAAGCCCATTGTTCTGGTAGATAACCTGAGTACCATGCGATGAATAACTCCGTGAGGTAAGCTACCCCTACAATCGTACCCGTCACTAAGATGACGGTATTCATCGAATCAATATGTTCTAGTGTAATATAGTCTTGTAATTTGAATAGCTTCCGCACCACCAACATCAAGGTCAATACCATCGCGAAGCCAGAGAAAATCGCTCCTGCTACGAAGTAAGGCGGGAAGATGGTGGTATGCCAACCTGGAATCACTGAAGTGGCGAAGTCAAAACTTACAATGGTGTGTACAGAAAGTACCAATGGTGTTGCTAAACCCGCTAATACTAAAGACAAGGACTCCCAACGCTGCCAGTGCTTTGCTGAACCTGTCCAACCGAATGATAATACATTGTAAATTTTCTTGCGAAGCCCCTTTGCGCGGTCACGTACCGTTGCAAAATCAGGTACAAGTCCTGTATACCAGAACAGTAAGGATACCGTCAGGTAGGTACTAATCGCAAATACATCCCAAAGTAGCGGTGAGTTGAAGTTTACCCACAGCGGCCCACGTGTATTTGGATATGGAAAAATGAAGAAACCTAACCATAAACGTCCCATGTGAATCAGTGGGAACTGCCCTGCACATACTACGGCAAAAATGGTCATCGCCTCTGCTGCACGGTTTACCCCTGTCCGCCATTTCTGTCGGAAAAGTAAGAGAATCGCCGAAATCAGCGTACCTGCGTGACCGATACCTACCCACCATACGAA
>JAHDCQ010000173.1 GCA_020629845.1 Saprospiraceae bacterium
CTGCGACATCTTTTTTTGATGTTTTGCGCGGTCAAGGTATTTCGTGACAAGTCAAGGAGTAAATCATAAACATTCCCTATTTTCGCGTCAAAAACAAACTGATGTATAAATACGCTTTCTTTTTCCTTATATTGATGACTTTAGTGCATTGTACTGCGGACTCCAACTGTACAGTAGCAGGCATTTATAAAGGTACACGAACTTGTTCTGTGCTGCCTTCTACTGAATTGCCTGAAATCACCTTAGTCATTACGTCCTTGAGCAACCAAGACGTACTGCTCACTATGGAAGCACAAAACCTAGCTTTTGAAGGCACGCTATCTGACAATTGCGCTACTATAGAGGTGGCTAGTACTAACCAAGACCCTGATGCCAGTCCCGAGTTGATACTGGAAGGTTCGCTTACTATAGCAGGTGATTCTTTGAAAGGAATGCTTGTTAGTTCACAAGATTTTATTGAGAATAGTGAGGTGGTTTGTTTTTATGAGTTGGTGAAACAGTAAGCAAAACTTACAATCCCTCCATCAATTTCACAAAGCGTGGATGCTTGCGAATAGGGTCTAAAAAGACTTCTTCTTCAAGCCATTCCTTGTCATCGTAGCCCAAGTCGATGGCTTTTTCTAGATTAGCTAGGGCTTTGTCTTCTTGTTTTTGGAGTAGATAATAACATGCCCAGTTGCGATAGAGCCAGCTATTTTCTGTATCTAAGGATTGGGATTTTTCTAGGTTCACTTTTGCTTTGGGGAGGTGGTTCGTTTTGAGTTGGGCGTAGGCTAGGTTGTTGTAGGTGAAGGGATTTTTAGGGTTTAAATCAATAGCTTTAATTAAATCTATTCTTGCTCTGTCATATTCTTTTATTGAAATATATGTAAGACCACGATTACTATAAACATCTGGATATTTATCATCCAAATCAATGGCTTTATTATATTCTACAATTGCTAAGTCATATTCGGTTAATATTGCATAAGTAATTCCTCTATTATTATAAAACGTTGGAACTCTAGGATTCAAATTTATAGCTTTATTAAAATTTTTCATGGCGTTCTGATAAAGATTTAAATCTAAAAAAACATTTCCGCAATTACTGTAAAAGGCTGCAGCGTGAGGGTTTAATTTTATCGCTTCATTGTAATCTGTTAATGCCATTTTATTTTGTTTTATCCTTCTATAATACAGCCCTCTATTATTATAAAAAGTCGATTCTTGAGGGTTTAGAGAAATGGCTTTGTCTAAATCTACAATTGCTAAATCATACTTCCCTAATTTAGTATAAGTAAACCCACGATTACTATAACTCATTGCATCTAGACTATCCAACTTTATTGCTTTATTAAAAACCATTAATGCCATTTCATATTTTCTTAATTCAAGCTGAATTAATCCAATATTCCTATAACCAATTGCAGATTGGCTATCTAATTCAATAACATTATCAAAGTCTATCATTGCAGCTTTATAGCTTCTCAAACTAGCGTAATTATTTCCTCGAAAAATATAATAATTAATATTTTTTGATTCCAATTCTATCGCTTTATCAATATTTTCGAGAGATTTCCTAAATAAGCCAATTTTATAATAAGTGTCTGCTACTTCAAAGTAACGTTCTGCTTTTGCCTTATCCGATAATCCTATCGTATCCATACTTGTCAAACTAGCCAAATCTCCAAAAGCCTTTTCCTCTTCTTGCACTTTAAAATTTATCAAAGCACTAATCCAATACTTCATGGACAGAGAATTTACTTTCAACTGTCCTGCCTCTATTCCCATAGGGCTAGTCTTTATATATTCTGCATCATGTTTTGCTGGTTGTACCACTATATCAAGTGGCATGTTTTGCTTTAAATGTTCAGCTATTCCATATCTAAAACAAACCTCTGCCCCCGCACAATTATCTTCTACTTGTCGTGCCAAGCCATAAATCACTAAATCAGAATGATGACGAGCTTGTATTTGCAAAGCTTGTGCTCTATTTCTAGGCGGAGGGATGCTATCTGCATATACTGTTCGTAAAGGTAAACTTAGGGGTTCATTTACATCAATTACATTGAGGTGTTCCTCTATGGCTCTACCGATACAATCCGTACTAGCTTCCGCAATATAATCCTCAAAGCGAATAATCAACACATTAAAATATGCTTCATCATTGGGCTGGAATAAGGTATTGGTATGTATAGAGGATGTATTTTCACTATTCCACCAAACCCAAAACCCTACACCCACTAAGGCAAGTAAAGCCAATAAAGCATAGTTGCGCCTAGTTGAAGGAATCGTAACTACTATATCTATCTCTTGTTCATAAGCTGCCTCAGGTAGTTCCCGATTGAAAGCAATAAGAGCAGCTTTCAACTCATTTTGTCTAATTTGTACAGTTTCAGAAGGAATTGTCTTTTTCCGTATTTCGCTATTCAATGCCTCTAACTTGGAAGAATGCAAGGTAAGCTCATCCTGCCATCGGGCATATTCCGAAGGCTCGGTAAGTACCGTAAGTATATCTATCGCCTGCCTTGTTTTATTCCTTGCTAGGAGTCCTTGTATATCCGATTTTGAATAGCGCGGCATATCGTTCATTTTGGATGTGCCAAAGGTACAAATTTTATTCCTCCCGTATACGCAAAATCAAATTGCCCGTCTTTTCGCCCGTCAGCATGTGTTGGTAGGCAGCTTTTACCTCCGCTAGAGGGTATTCGCGCTCAATCACAGGTTTGAACTTGCCTAGTGCTAGGAGTTGTTTAATCTGTTTTATGCTGCCTTTAATATCTGTGGGTAGTGGAAAGAGGACTTTCTTTTTGCTAAATAAAGGCGTGAATAAAGCCAAGAAAATATTCTCTGCATTTGGGCCTAATTCGGAAGAAATATACGCGCCATTGGGCTTTAGTAATGGCTTACAAATTTTAAAACGACTCTTGCCCACCGCATCCAATACATAGTCGTAAATTTCTTCATCTTTGGTGAAATCTTCGGTGAGGTAATCATAAATTTTATCCGCGCCGAGGGACTTTATGAGGGCTATATTTTTAGTGTTGCATACGGCAGTTACATATAAGCCTTTGGCTTTTAGCATTTGCAACATAGCCGAGCCAATGCCACCCGTCGCGCCATTGAGGAGAACTTTTTGCCCTGCTTGCAAGGGCGTTTTATTCATAAAATTGAGGGCATAATGCGCGCCTTCCAGACTAGCAGCGGCAGTCGCAAAACTGATGTTATTGGGGATTGTATCTATTGGTCCATCGGCAGGGAAAGTCATATATTCAGCTTGGGAAGGCGCGCTATTGTCATTGAAACCAAAAACACGATCACCCACTTTGAAATTTTGCACTTGCTCCCCTATCGCTTCCACTACGCCTGCAAAATCGGTGCCGAGTACTTGGTGGCGCGGCTTCGGAAAACCCACAAAAAAGCGGAAAATAAAAGGTTTACCCTTTATCACGCCCTCATCGGTGCGATTGACGGTAGTGGCGTATACTTTTATCAATACTTCATTGGCTTTGGGTCTTGGGATGGAGATGTCTGCTATGCGTATCACATCAGGATTGCCGTATTTGCTTCGGATGACTGCTTGCATGTGTTTCTCGTTTTATCAAGTATATTTATGCGGCAAAATGCACATTTATGCAAGACCTATCATTTTTAATCGACCAAATTCCCATTCGGTACGATTTTTATTCTTCCATTATGCTATGTGGCATTATGCAAGGGCTATTGATTTTTGCGGTTATTCTATGGCGTACCAAAGCCGAACAGCAGTCGCTACGCATATTAGCTTGGTTCTTGCTTTTCTTGACGCTCATCAGTATAGATGTATACCTCTGCTACACGGGCTTGATGAAATATGTGCTTTGGCTCAATAATAGCACCGAAGTCTTTGTCGTACTGCTTGGCCCGATGATTTATTTTTTCCTCCTGAGTGTGTTAGAACGCGAACGCATTAGTTTTCGTAGGCATTGGGTGCATTTTGTAGTGCCTATCTTGCACCCCTTATTCCAAATGGGCTATTTCCTACAAGGAGATGCGGTGAAATTGAATGCCTATATCTCTGCCTTTCATCCGCACTTGCCGCGCCCTGAATTTGAATTGACCCGCAGCCTTTTATTTTCAGAATATACAGGCGATTATTGGCGGTATGTCGTGCTTGCCAGTTTTGCGGTCTACACGCTGCTTTCCGTTGCCCTCGTATGGCGCAATCGCAAAGCCATGCAAGCACGACAAAACAGCCAATTCACCTTCGATAAGTTTGATTTTTCGCGGAATATACTTCTCATTCTAGTTGGAGTGTCTCTGATTGCTTTGTTGGTTTATCTCAATTATGAAGATGATCTCGGCGACCATTACATTATAATAGGCATTGCCTTGTCAATACAATCGGTAGCTTTCATTATGCTATCCGAATCGCGTTTTTTAGGCAAATCGTGGCTGGCGGATAAGTATGACACCTCAGGACTGAAACGGAATCATCAGGAAGTGCTGGCACGAATCAATCGTTTTTTGGAGGCAGAGCAGTATCATTTAGAAAAGGATTGTAGCCTGAAAAATCTCGCTGCACAACTCGACTTGCCGCCCAATTATATCTCCCAAGCCATCAATAGCGAAGCAGGCGTAAATTTTAATGAATTTATCAATCGCAAACGCATCGAAGTAGCACAAGTGCGCCTGCTGGATGAGGCATATAGTCACCTCTGTATCGCAGGTATAGGCGAGGGTGTAGGCTTTAAATCGAAGTCCGCTTTTTATGCTGCTTTCAAGAAAAAAACTGAAATGACACCAGCCAATTATGTAAAAAACCACAAGCTAGAGCAGAACTAGTGTTCGACCAAGTATGAAATGACGGGTAGCTTGCGTGTGTTTTTTTGCTAATCAAGGCGGAGGTTTGTGCGTTTAACTGGTTAAATAAGCAGTTCTCCAACGCAGAGTAGTGAAAAAAGACCGACCATAGATTACCCGTCATTTCATATTTGGTCGAATACTAGGTTCTGAATTGCAATTTCGCACCTCTGACGCACCGAAATACTGGTTTTTATCCAGCCGAAGCCTTCATATTTGCAGCGAACGATTTTTGTAACTATTTAGAAGAGAGAAGAGAGACCGTCTTTTGGGACTGAGAGAAAAGAGATTACAATGCTATAACTTTCCTTTTTCCAATACTTTTGCCAAAGTTTATGTTTTCAACTAAGCGTGAAACGCATTTGTATCTGTTCATCTCTCTTCTCTCAATGAAGTGGTCTCTTTTCTCTCCTCTGCTAAATAGTTACCGATTTTTTAAATAACTCAATTTTTGCAATGAAAAAGGTTCGGCGATACGATTTGGATTGGTTGCGAGTGCTCGTGTTTGGCTTATTAATTTTCTATCATGTCGGTATGTTTTTTGTTCCCTGGGGCTGGCACATCAAAAATCCCAAGCTGTACGATTGGCTGCAAATTCCAATGGCGTTTGTCAATCAATGGCGACTGCCTATCCTTTTCGTAATTTCGGGTATGGGTACGCGTTTTGCCCTCTCGTGGCGCGGTGGCGGGCAATATAGCAAAGAACGCCTCTTGCGCTTAGGTATTCCGTTGCTGGTAGGTATGTTGCTCATCGTGCCACCGCAATTGTATGTGGAACGTATCGTAAATGCTCAATTTGAGGGCAACTATTGGGACTATTACACGAGTGTTGCTTTTGCTGGCATCTATCCTGAAGGCAATTTGAGTTGGCATCATTTGTGGTTTTTGCCTTATCTCTTGATTTATTCTTTGGTGCTTACGCCCGTTTTCCTGTATTTAAGAAATCAGCCAGAAGCAGCCTTCTTGCAATGGTGTCGCCGAATGATAGCGAAGCCAATGGGTTTTTATGTATTTATTATTCCGCTTTATTTTTGTGAAGCTTTGCTCGAACCTTTCTTTCCCGTCACGCACGCGCTTATTGGCGATTGGTTTACGCTTATCAATTTCTTGGTTTTGTTCTTTTATGGCTATCTACTCATTTCCATAGGCGATGACTTTTGGGAACATCTAGCGCGTATTCGCCGCACGGTTTTGATTATTGCAGTTCTTGCCTTTTGTATACAGCTCTTTATTTGGTATCGAGTAGAAGACAGTACAATTGTTCATTTTTCGGAAGCCCTCGTGAAAGTGACGAATATGTGGTCTTGGATATTAGTATTGATGGGCTATGGCGCGAAATACTTAAATCGAAACTCCAGCTATCTGCGCTACCTCAATGAAGCGGTGTATCCCTTCTATATTTTTCATCAGACCATTACCATTATCATTGGCTACTATATGCTACAAGTGGGCTGGGGCTTTTTGCCCAAGTTCCTAATCATGTGTATTGGGACATTTCTGGGAAGTTGGACATTGTTTGAATTGGTGCGGCGGGTGAATGTATTGCGTCCTTTGTTTGGTTTGAAAGGGAAGTTTGTTTGATTCAGCCAACAGGCACTTGCGAAGTGCCTGTTGGCTCTATTAGCTATTGTTCTACCAATTCCTTCAAAGCTTGATTCATGGCTTCAAAGTTGGCTTTGGTTTGTGCCAGCATTTTGCCTTTGAAGATAGGGATTAAAATACCGCTAAAATGTTCGCCTTGCTCAAAGGTGGTTGTGCCATCGCCATTATCATGGAGTTGGAAATAATGTTGTCCATCGAAGATGCCTTTGAAGAATAAGCGACCTAACCATTCGAGTTTTTTATTCGGTTCAAAAGCCAGCACCTTGGGGCTAAATTTCATATTGCCTGCATTAATACGAATTATTTGTCCTACTTGTACTTTGCCGCTTACTTCACTCAAAAAAGGATTCCAAGAAGGATAATCCTCGAACTTAGTGAACACTTCCCATACCTGTGTAGGAGTAGCTTCTATGAGTATACGCGTGTGAATGTTTGCTTTTAGGAAGGTACTTTCTGAAGTATTTGCTGTATTATTCAATGCTATTTGTGTCATGATGAATTGTTTTTTTTAAACTCATAATCATTCAATAACACAAAGTTCGAGCATTGTAAGGCGGCATGTCTTGATATAAATCAAGAAGCGCTATTTTTTCTGATTCGGCTTAAAGTTTCAGGAGTCATGCCCAGCATGGAAGCGATATAATGCAATGGCACTTCGTTGAATAATGCGCTATTCATAGCAAATAAGGCATGATAACGTTCTTCGGCAGACATGGAAAGAAAGGAAAAAACTCTATCTTCTAAAGTCATGAAGCACTTCGCAATGAACAGTTTCTCCAACTCTTGCCACTGCGGTACGAGCTTGCCAATGTTACGATAATCTTCGTGGCTGATGGTATATAATTCACAGTCGCTGAGGGCTTGGATATTCCATCGGGCGGGTGCGTCGAAAATTAAACTGCCTAGGTCAGCTACAAAATAGTCCTTACTCGAAATCCATTGGGTGACTTCCTTACGTTCTGTACTTGCATATACGCGCAAGTAGCCCGAACGTACAAAACTCAGTTTTCGACAATACTGCCCTTGACGTACAAAAAAATCTGCTTTAGACAAGCTTTCCTCTTGAAAAAGCGCGCTCACTTGCTGCAAACTCGCCTGATTGATACCGAAATAGCTTTGTATATAGGATTCTAATGCGCTCATGCTCAAAAGTAAGTAGTTTTCCGAAATTTCATCATTTCGGAAAACTATACTTAATTCCTACAAGCGTTTCGCTGCCTTCACCACTTCACGCAGTTCCTCCTTAAAGCCATGCGGATCACTCAGATTGACTTCGTCTAGCCAATCGAGTACACTATTATATTTAGTATCACCTTTATATTCCGAGTCTATGAGGAGCATCGAAAAACCAGCTACACTAGCCGTAAATTGCATAAAATCCGTAGCTTGCTCGAAGGGTGTTTCATTATCAAAAATATCCAGCGTCAGAGGAATGCTAGAGCTTATAGCAGGGTGCTTATAGCGGAAATCAATCGTGAAGGTTGGGGCATTTTTATCGAGATTATCCTGCGGGACGATTTCGTACAATGCCGTGATGTTCTGCCCTGCCCCAATTTCACCTGCATCTTTGGTATCATCTTCAAAATCTTCTTCATTCAACAAGCGATTTTCATAGCCAATCAAGCGATAAGCTTGTACATTCTGCTCATCAAATTCAACTTGCACTTTCACGTCTTTAGCTACTGTGAAAAACTTACTTGCCTCATACACGAACACTTTTTGAAGTTGTTCTTCGCTATCAATATACTCATAAGTACCATTGCCATTATTCGCAATTTGCTCTAGGTTGTAATCATTCAAATTGCCGCGCCCAACACCTAGCACGGTGATATAAACGCCTTTTTCGCGCTTCTCTTCTATAAGTTCTACCAATTCGTCGCGACTAGATGGCCCGACATTAAAATCGCCATCCGTACCAATGATGATGCGATTATTACCCCCTTCGATAAAGTTTTCTTCCGCAATCTCATAAGCTGTAATAATACCCTCTGCGCCCGCTGTGCTACCCCCCGAACCGAGTTTATTAATAGCCGTTTTGATCTCACTTTTCCGATTGCCCGAAGTAGACTCCAATACGACACCTGCCGAGCCTGCATAGGTCACAATAGCAACGCGGTCTTGCGAGCGGAGTCCATCGTCGACAAAGGTTTTAAAGCCGCGCTTCAGCAAATCCAATTTATCATTGCTTGACATCGAACCTGATACATCAATCAGAAAAACAAAATTGGAAGGTGGTAATTCTGCCTCTGGAATTGGTTGTCCTTTTATCCCAATGCGGATGAGTTTGTGGTCTTCGTTCCAGGGGCAGCCACTTACTTCGCCATTTAGTGCGATGGTGTGTCCTTCTCGTGCATCAAAAGGATAGTCCAATTGGAAATAGTTAATCATTTCTTCGGTACGCACCGCTCCAGCAGGAGGCAATTGCTTGTCATCTAAAATAAAGCGGCGCGTATTGGAATAGGAAGCTCCGTCCGCATCAATGGAAAAGGTAGAAGTGGCTTCGTCGCTCACTTGAATGAAGGCATTTTCGGTATATTCTTTGTAGACATCGCCCCCACTCCAGTCTTCTTGCGGGTTATAAGAAATGCTACCATCAAAGTCATTTGCGAGACTGTTAGTACGAGAATTACTAATCAAGCTTTCTTCCTTTGAACAAGCACATAGTAAACAAAACGCTAGGCACAAAAAGCCTAAAAAAGATAGTTGTTTCATTGAATCGAGTGTTTAATTATGCGACTAGTAATTTTAACTAATTACCAATCGCCAATTGCTTTCTATCTTCTTAAGACCGTTGTGCCACACAAAAAGGTTGGGTCATCGTGAGTATTCAATGCGTGAATACAAGAATAGTGAATGAGTAAATATTTTAGATTTCATTCGCTCATTCAAACATTAAACATTCACGCATTGAATACGGGTCATCGTCCTAAAGTAGTGACGGTGTGAGTGCCAATAAGTTGGTCATAGCGCGCACCAAAGGGACGATAATAGACCAAAACCGTGTAGTTATTCACCGTTTGGAATTTATTACCTTCGGTATATTCAAAATTGACTTCCTTTGTTTTGGGGTCTACTTCGGCATAGAGGTAATTATAAAAGCCTTCTTTTAAAGGAATTTTAGCAACATAGGAAAAAGTGACTTCATTATACACCATTTTCATATCTTCCCGAAGTGTCCAATCGCTGATTTCGCCATAGAGATAAATATCCTCATCCAATTTGGTTGGGCTATATAAAGAAAAGAAGACTTGGGCATAATCAGCGCGGGTTGGAGCATTCGCATCGCCATCTTGCCCGATGATGAATTGCCCATCTATATCATTATAGAATAGATAAGGCACATTTCTGCGCTTTTGGTCAGGCAGTAAAGTCACTTCGAGTTGGTCGTTATAGACTTCCACAAATTCGATATTGCCACCTGTATTTTGGAGGTTGCGGATGTCGAATTGGCGAAACTCATTGCGGGCTGGAAATAGAATTTTGCCTTGATAGTCGAATACTAATGCGTCTTTCCGTACAAATAGTGGTTCTATATCCCTAATGGCGGTTTCCCAATTTCCATTTTGCAATACAGTAGCACGAATTTCTGTTTGAGGACTGCGCGGATTGAGGCTTTCATGCAATACCTGAAAATCAATTTCTTGATGTGTTCTGCTTTTACTCACTACACCCACAGGTGAAGGCTTTCCAGTAACTTTCACCTTTTGGTCAAGTACCATGAAACGCCGCGTCAGTACCACCTCATTACTATTATCTTCATCGAAAATAATGAGTAGATAATTGCCCGATTTTGTCCATGTGAGGTCGTCATTGGGCAAAAATAAATCGTAGTGCGTATAAGTGGTGCGCGTGTTGAAGGAGAAGGAATAATTTTCCAACAATTCGCCTGGAAAACCATCCAAATATTCTAATTCTTCCAAGTCTGAGGGTGTCCAATCGGCATCACAATGCACAATCGTATAGGCATAGTCGCGCACGTCGCCACCGAGGTCATCGAAGGAAAGCTGCAAACGCGCATTATCATTTAGGATAATGATAGGATAGCTTAAAGGTAAGCCCTCTAAGTGCATCTTTACAGAGCGAATATCTGTGTTATACGTAAAGTCTTTATAATCAATATCGAAATCCTGTGCTATATTGGGGCTGCAAAATAAGAGCGTGACCAAAATGGCTAAAATAGACTTGTTGAGCATGTTGTATACTTATTTTTTAGGAATGAGAAGATAATAAATATGCCAATTAAAGGCAGTTGTTTTGGTTTTTAACAAGGCAGTGAAGACGTAATATAACGAGTTATATCTAGTTTTCACTAACGCAGTTAGAAGCTAAAAGAACAACTTTAAGTGGTATAGTTATTATTTTCTCATTCCTTAGAGCAGAGATGAGAGAGAGAATATGGTGATTTTTTGATTTCCATTACAAAAAAGGAAAAATCGTTCTCTGACAAACCTGCCTGCTGCGTACACATAAGTTGTAACATGAAAATTGGTTGTTTTTAGTCCTGGAAGGACGAAATTATTATAGTAATTTGTGTAGCTTTGAATGAAAAGCTCTGAAGGAGCGACATTTTTTGGCTAAAAAGTGCCGCCCCTTCAGGGCTTAAATAAATTTATGTTGAATTTTCTATAATAATTTCATCCCTTCGGGATTATTTTACATGATGCCACAACTTATGTGTACACAGTAGCTGCTCCGCGAACGAGCTGGTTTGCCAGAGAAGCAGAAAAATCTATATGCGTTTTTCTCTCACCTCTGGTCTCTCCTCTAAATCAATGCAAAATCGATACTTCTAACGAACAAAGTCTTAGATGTATTTTTGCAAGGTAAGAATAGAGCTTACATTGACAAAATCCAATAGCATGCAGATTCGCATATCACATAAA
>JAHDCQ010000174.1:0-1254 GCA_020629845.1 Saprospiraceae bacterium
AAATAAGTAAATACCAATCCATGTTCAAAAGTTGTATTAAGCTGGATAGTGATTTTTTTCTTAGGCAAGGCATTTTTCTTCGGCATCCTTTTGGCTGGCTATGAAAAATAACGAAGTCTAAGGAAAAAAGCACTCCAGAATAATGCAACTTTTGGATGTGGATTGGTATAACACCAAGCGGTGCTTGGTACAAGACGCTTTGGTAATGCAAAGGACTTCTTGTGCCAAGTGCCACTTGGCAATTACATAAAAACATGAAATTATACCTACAGAATTTTTGCCTTTACTGTGTGCTATTCTTTTGCAGCACAACTATTTCTGCCCAATCCGACACCACAAAAATCCTATTTGTCGGCAATAGCTTCACCTATTTCTACAACCTCCCACAAGTGGTAGCAGCAATGGGCAAAACACAAGATGTTGCACTTTATACACGCCAATCAACGGTAGGTGGTTCTAATTTGGAACAGCATTGGAAAGGCGAAAAAGGCACAAAAACCCGTGAAATGCTAGAAGCACAGGATTGGGATTATGTGGTATTTAACAATCACAGCCGAAGTGCGATTGATACGCCCGAATCCTTTATGGAATACGGGAAAAAATTCGTGGATGAGGTAAGAAAACGTGGTGCAGAACCCGTTTTTATGATGACTTGGGGATATAAATCTAATCCTTTAATGCAGCCTGAAATTACAAGAATGTACCAAAAACTATGCACAGCAACAAAATCGGATTATGTGCCTTGTGGGCCACTTTTCGCTACTGCGCGGAAATGGCGGCCTGACTTGAATTTATTCGATGATGATAAACATCCTTCTTCCAATGGAACGTATTTATTGGGACTGAGTTTTTTCAAATATTTCACCAACAAAAGTACACAGGACATTCCCAAACGTTTGACCACTTTGGATATAAATGGCGAGAAACTTTACCTGATTTTTATGAATCAAATCGATGCGGATTTTCTACAGCAGTTGGTGGATGAGTTTGAGTTTAAGTAACGCATCACACATAAAAATCCAAAATCAGCAATACTCCAAAAATCACGCTTGCAATACCATTAGTGGTAAAAAAGGCAAGATTTACTTTGCTTAAATCATCAGGACGAACCAAAGTATGTTGATAAGCCAAAAGTGCAATAAAAATCGCGGTAGCAAGCCAGCTCAACCATTCAATCTCAGGATATAAATCCGCCAATTGATAAGCCGCGAAAAGCATCACCAAAGCACATGCAATATGTAGGAAAGTCGAGAG
>JAHDCQ010000174.1:1354-11185 GCA_020629845.1 Saprospiraceae bacterium
AGGTAAAAACACAACGGATTAATAAACCAAGTGCAAGCAATGAATAAGAGGCAATTTACAAGCACAAAAATCAATGCAGCACGTGGACTAATGACACCCGAAGGCACTTCGCGCACAGCCGTTCGAGGATTTTTTTCATCAATATCCCTATCTAAATAGCGATTGTAAGCCATTGCTGCGCTACGGGCAAATACCATGCACAAAAGCATTAAGCCCAACAAACGCCAATCCAAGCCTGTACCTAACTTGTTGCTTGCCAAAAAGAAACCTACCAATGCAAAAGGCAAGGCGAAAATAGTATGCGAAAACTTAATTAAGGAAAGATAATTTTTCATAGTTAAAGTAATCCGTGATGAGCGACGAACTATGATACTCATCACTCATACTTCATCATTCATAACTCATAACAGCTCATCATTTGCTAATTCTCGTCGTTCTACTTGTACTTTAGAGTTATCATAATAGACTCTAGAACGCGGCGGCACGCTTTTAATAATCCAAACATTACCACCAATAATACTATCGCGTCCAATGACAGTATCACCGCCCAAAATCGTAGCACCCGAATAAATCACGACACCATCCTCTATTGTCGGGTGGCGTTTCAGCGATGCCATTTTTTTCTCTACACTCAATGCTCCGAGCGTTACTCCTTGATAGATTTTAACATTATTCCCGATAACGGTTGTCGCCCCTATCACAATGCCTGTGCCATGATCTATACAAAAGTCATCACCAATTTGGGCAGCAGGGTGAATATCAATACCCGTTTTTCCATGCGCATATTCTGTCAGCACACGGGGCAATAGTGGCACTTTCTGCTGGTAGAACTGGTGTGCAATTCGATAAATCGCTAAGGCATAAAAGCCAGGATAGGTACGAATAACCTCTTGCCAACCCAATGCCGCAGGATCGCCCGAAGAAATCGCTTTTGCATCCGAAATGAGGCGTTTATGAATAGTCGGCAATGCCTCAAAGAATGCCTGCTCGGTACGTTCGGGCGTAGCCACCAAATCGTTTTGTATCGCTTTCAGGATGTTGAACACCTCCAAGCGCGTCTCTCGATATTGATGCTCGAAAGCCCGAAAGCTATCGTATTGCCTATCCGAGAGTTCAGGAAACAAAATCTTTAGAATACGGTTCACCATACCGCAAATTTCATCGGGCGAGGGCATGGCGCGCATATTCCGATGTTCCTGATATAAATTCTCTAAAAAATTTAATTCCATTGCTTTGTAATGAACAATGGACAATTAATAATTAATAATTGTCAAAATTCAATTATTCATTATTAATTATTCATTATTAATTCACTCAATTCCCGCACTCAACAACTCCACTGTTTTCAGTTTTTCGCGGGTACAGTCAAAAGGACTAACATCTTGATTGATGTTTTTGATGCCTTTGGCAGCGTTAATATTTGCAAATGTCGCCGCGCCATTATCCCGAATACAGATTTGATAGGCTTCTTTTAGGTTGCCATCTGCATCCAAATGCTCCTCATTCGGAATACCATCATAGACAATATCAGGTGCATTTTTGCCAAACTTCACCGCTAATAATGCCCCCATTTTATTTTTTAGAATAGGACGCTTCTTACCTCGGTCGAATTTATTATCGTGGATATAGATTCGGCTTGGATATGGATCGTAGCCGTCATCTTTATATTTGCGTTCCGTTATCAAATAGCTCGCAATAGCCGCTCCCATCGTGCGATTATTGGTAATGGTATTATTAAACACTTCCACATCGCTCGTTGCTAAAACCATGATGCCTGTACCTGGTGGCACATCGGCTACACTATTGCCTTCTGGTGCATAATTGCGATAATTATTACCTTTTACCATATTATTGTATACGCGTACATTGCCGCCTTTCTTCTGGATAAGTCCGGGCAAATCGAAGACTAAAATGCCGCCTGTATTACCTTCTGCGAGGTTGTCATACACATCTGCATTCAGGGTGTTTTCAATTTCAATGCCTGCTACATTGCGATAAGCACGGCAATTGCGTACAATCACACGGTTCGATTGCCCTACATAAATCCCTGCGTCCGAAGCACCAATCGCTTCGCATCCGTCTATCAATACATCCGAGCATTGCACAGGATAGAGTCCATACGCACCATTTTTCTTATCGGGTCGCCCTAGCCACTCGGTTTTCACGCGTATAAATGCAATACCTGCCACATCTTGTGTCTTGATAGCATCGCCTTTCGATTCTTGCACACTAAGGTCTTCTATTCTTATATTTTTAGCATTGGTTACTTTAATACCTTCTGCTCCTTCGGTCTGTTTTTTGAAGGAAAGAATCGTCTTATCCATGCCTGCACCGCGTATAGTGATGTCTTTCTTTCCATCCAACCATAAACTCTTATTCAACTCAAAGCGACCTTCGGGCAATTGGATAGTGGAACCATCCTCTGCCGCTATGAATTGAGTTTGGAATTTGCGCTGCATATCTTGCTGCGCGAATAGACAGACGCTACAAAGCAATAGTATATATGTTGATATAAGTCTCATGATTGATTTATTTTCCTGTAAAATTCCTGAATTATAGTAAGAAAACCTAAATTTGGACAAATCATTTTTATATGAAACATTTACTCTTCTTATTATTTTGTAGCAGCACTTTATTTGCTCAATCCTCTGAACGCGCAGCCGTCATTGCACCTATTCAGCAGCTTTTTAAAGGTATGCTAGAAAAAGATAGCAGTATGCTACGTGCTACTTTATATCCCGATGCACGTCTCGGCACTACTTTCACGAATAAAGAAGGAAAACCTCAATTTCGTACGGAAGATGTCGAAAAATTCGTACAAAGTATCGGTACGTCTGAACATCTTTTGGAGGAAAAAATTTGGAGTTATAAAACGCAAATTGATGGTAACCTAGCGACGGTTTGGACAGATTATACCTTCTATCTGAATGGTAAATTGAGTCATTGCGGTGTGAATTCTTTTGAGCTTTTCAAAACGGAAGATGGATGGAAAATCACCTCTATTGTGGATACGCGTCGACGGAATAACTGCATCGAAAATCACGAAGATATGTTGGATAACTTTATGGATGCTTGGCATAAGGCCGCCGCTGAAGCAGATGAAGATACCTTCTTTGGCAGCATGACCGAAGATGCGATTTATCTCGGTACCGACCCTTCAGAGCGTTGGCTGCGTGATGAATTGAAAGAATGGTCGAAAAAATATTTCGAGCGCGAAAGTGCATGGGACTTCACCCCTACCGAACGCCATTGGACACTTTCAGAGGATGGAAAAATGGCTTGGTTTGATGAATTGCTGGACACTTGGATGGGCATTTGTAGAGGCTCAGGCGTAGTAGTAAAAACGGAAGAGGGTTGGAAATTGAAGCATTATAATTTGGCGGTCACGGTATATAATGAAGCAATTGAGGAGTTTAAGAAAATCAATAAAAAAGATTAGAAAACGGATAACTGAGAATGGATTAACACCTCAAATTTTATAATACGTTCTTGTAGCGACTAAACTATTTGTACTTTTGCCGCGTTGCTTTGCCATATAATATTTTGGGATTTGATACAGTAATAAGCCGTGAATGTTGTACTAATGCTTATGTATGGATTGGTACACTACCGTATTTTTATCACTCATGCCTTATACTGCACAAAAATTGCTACGCAATGAAACAGTCAGACAAAAAGACGCGCTATAGTGATGAGGAGCTAGGTTTTTTCAAAGATTTAATTGAAAAAAAATTGCACGATGCACGGGAACAACTCGGCATGATTCGCCAACAACAGGAAGACCTCGCAGGAAATCCTGATGCAAAGGTACGTGGCTTGGACGACGCTACTAGCGGCTCAGAAATGGAACGCTTGGGTACGTCTTCTGTACGTTTGCAAAAGCATATTCGCCATCTTGAGAATGCCCTCATCCGGGTCGACAATAAAGTGTATGGCATCTGCCGACAGACAGGTAATTTGATTTCAAAAAAACGCCTGATTGCCGTGCCACATGCTACTTTGAGCATTGATGCAAAACAAAAACGCTAATATTCAAGAGTAGAGTTCAATGTAAAATATAGAATCGAAAAATGTAAAATGTAGAAGTGAAATTTCTAATTTCTTCTATATTTTACATTGACAATTTTACATTTTACCTCTCTACTCCAATAATGGACGAATGCTACTCAAAACGCGCGGCATTGTACTGCGTACTTTCAAATATTCAGAAACGAGTCTTATTGTAGAAATGTACACCGAAGCGAAGGGCTTGCGGAAGTACATCATTTCGGGAGTGCGGACGAAAAAGCCAAAGTTTTCGGCAAGCTTATTGCAGTTGATGTCGCAGGTAGATATGGTAGCCTATGAACGCGAAAACAAGGAACTCAACCGCGTGAAGGAGCTAAAAGCGCTGCATGTCTATCAGCATTTACCTTTTGATATTCGACGCAGTTCGGTAGGTTTATTTATGACGGAAGTAGCGCAAAAAACCCTCAAAGAAGCCTCCGCTAATGAAGCCTTATTCAATTTTCTACAACACAGCTATACCTTCCTAGATACTACGCCACATTCGGTAGCCAATATTCACTTGTACTTTTTGTTACAGCTTTCTATTTTTCTAGGCTTTGCACCTAATGGGGAGTACTCAGAAGATACGCCTTATTTCAATTTGAAGGAAGGCACCTTTATGGAGTTTGAACTCTTAAAATATGATGTGAGTGAAGCAAATAGTGAGGCTATTTCTTACTTTTTGGACTCGCCTATTGAGACTTGCCACGAATTTCGTCTAAGCAGCGAAAATCGCGCAAAACTACTGGAACAATTGATTCAATATTATCAAATTCACCTCGAAAACTTCTCTGAAGTACGCGCCTATGCCATACTAAAAGAGGTATTACATTAATTTCTCTCCAAGCACTCGCGCTTCTGATAAAATAATAGTGTCTTCTTTAATTTCCACCTCTACATTCAGCGTTCGACCAATATTTTGTACGGTATTATCGAGCGGTTCGCGCATATCGAAAAAGAAATCAACAGCTTGGCCTTCTAAGCTTTTAGGTGCTTTGATGTATACATTATATTGGCGTTCTATCTCATCCAAAATGGTACCTACCGATTGTTCTTTATAGTAAAAACTGCCCTTACGCCAAGTGGCATGCGAACGCATATCAAAAAGCTTTTTTTCTAGGGAATTTCCTTCTAAAGCTACTTGCTCTTGGGCTTTGAGTTGCATTTCTTCACCTGTAGAGTGATGCTTTACGCGCACATCGCCTCTGAAACAGGACACTTCCAAATCCTCATCACGTGCATGGACATTCACAATAGCGGTAGGCAATTCTACCTCTCCTTTATCCGTAGTAACTGTAAAGGTGCTTCCTTCTTTTATCTCAAAAAAGGCTTCGCCTTCTAGATGTACGGTGCGGGCAGCATCCCAGGTTTCAGGGTCATAAGTAAGTTTAGAATCAGCATTCAATTGTACGATAGAGCCATCAGGCAAGGTAAAATTGGGATGTTTTTCGCCTCTATCCGCTACTACAGTTTTGTGATGTTGCTGTTTTGCACTTAAGAAGAAAAACATGAGGGGCAATGCCAAACAAGCCACCGCTACATAAGGCAACCACTGCTTGATAGGATTGACTTTGCGTGTTGTTTCAGGTAAATCGAGGGGCGTTTGTACACGCGTATTATCACGTCTTGTGCGTGGAGTAGCCAATGCTTGTGGCTGCGGAGGCTGTACCATAGCGCGCAATTCTTGCATACGCAAAGCAGAAACTGCTTTAGATTTGCTTTTTTCTACTTGCTCCAAAGCTTTCAGCACCTCCACCCGCTTATCAGGATGTTGCTGTAGCCACTTCACCCAATCTTGTTGGTGTTCCTTCTGCGTTATCCACGCTTTGAAGTCCTTATTTTGTAAAAAATCCTTAGCCGTATAATGTAAATATCCCTCTTTCATGGCTCTTCATTTTTCTGAATTGCTGTTTATTACTGAAACAACTCATCTAGATATTCCTCACGGTTTTGAGCATTGTAAGGCATCCTACAGCCACTCAATCCGCTTTGCATGATGCTCACACAATCGCCATTGGTATCCTGCGTGTCGGTATGCCCGCGCCCTAGCACACAATGTCCCAATTCATGGAAAATAACAAACTCGCGTTCCCACTCATCTGCATTATTCCAATACACGTTGTCTACTCGTATCGTACGTTCTCCCGTTTCTGCGGTTTCACAAACGCCTGCTACATTTGCTTCTTGTATAATAGAAATATGCGCTGTTAAGTCTTCAATATCCAATTCTAGCCCCCGTTCTGCAGCAGCCGTTTCGAATCGCTGGAAGTAATAATCAAATTCTTCGTTTACAAATACTTCCTCTTCCTTATCTTTCACACAAGCTGTAAGCACCAGCAATGCGCCAAGATAAATTCCCCAAATTTTCCATGGTGTGTTCATGTCACTTTATCTTTTGATAAAGTCTTAATTAACTTGGTCTTTAGACTTTAGCTATTGGTCTTTAGCAATGGGTGTAGGACAAAAATCCCTTTTTCGTCCAATGGAACAATTAGGATACAAAAAATAAGCGGCATATTTATCTGCTAATTTCCCATTAGCTGATAAATTGTAAACCCTCTGAATTTAGACGCTAATGGGAAATTAGCGTCTAAATCGCAAAGTGCCATTTATTTTTTGTATTCCAATTGTTCCATTGGAATAAATCATAAGATTTGGGAAACATCTCTTACACTCTTTAGCAATTCCCTAATAGCTTAAAAGTTAAAAGCTCCTTTAATTAAGACTATAAATTTAAGTGTTTGACAGCACTAAATTGTTAAAGTTTCCCTGCTTTAACGTTTCCAATTTAAGAAAAATTTAGTCCTCCTTAAAATTATCGTCATTTGAATGTTACTTTTCTTTTCAAAGGCATCTGAATTCCTTTACCTTTATGGCACGAAAAAATAAGTACAAGCTGGAAAACGATTCGCTTGTATTTTTTTGCAAACAATTACTGAAAATGGTAACATTTTGGGTATCAAGTACAAAGTATTAGGTATATAGATTTTAAGAATAAAATCAAAATACGTAATACCTTGTACCTAATACCTATAATCATTACTGAAAAGTGATACATAACCAATATCCTGTTTTGAATAAAGATTCAGAAGTAATGCTATTTGCAGGGCAAAATACAATTGAACTTGCCCAAAAAATGGCAGCCGCCTACGGGCAACAATTGAGCAAAGTCACTATCAATCGCTTTAGTGATGGCGAAATGCAGCCCATTATCGAAGAATCGGTGCGCGGATCCTATGTATTTTTTATACAATCCACGCCTGCTCCTACGGAAAATCTGATGGAACTACTCCTGATGATTGATGCCGCAAAACGGGCTTCGGCTGGCTATATCACCGCCGTGATTCCTTACTTTGGCTACGCCCGACAAGACCGCAAGGACAAACCCCGCGTTCCTATTTCTGCAAAACTTATCGCTGACCTCATCCATGCCGCAGGTGCGCACCGACTGATGACGATGGACTTCCATGCGGATCAATTGCAAGGCTTCTTTGACATTCCTGTAGATCACTTGAAGAGTGAAGCGGTATTTTTACCCTACCTTCAAAATCAGGATATGAGTAACGTCATCTTTGCCTCACCCGATGTAGGTGGCGTGAAACGCGCGCGCTCTTATGCCAAATTTTTCAAAACACCTCTAGTGATATGCGATAAATACCGCGAACGCGCCAATGAAATTGCAGGCATGACCGTCATTGGAGATGTAAAAGGGGCAAATGTAATTTTGGTAGATGATCTTGCTGATACAGCAGGCACATTAAGCCGCGCAGCAGATGCTTTAATTGAAAATGGTGCAAAAAGTGTACGTGCCATCTGCGCGCATCCTGTGTTGTCAGGGAAAGCATACGAAAATATCAATAATTCAAAACTAGATGAATTAATTGTCACCGATACCCTACCCCTTCGCCAACAATCGGATAAAATAAAAGTACTCAGTTCGGCAGGGCTCTTTGGAAGGGCCATCCGAAATACTCACGAAAATCGCTCAATTTCCAAACTATTCGTAAATGGTTAAAACGGTCGCTTTGCTGAACGGCCTACGGTGAACGGTAGACGGGTGCTTGCTTCGCAAGCTGGACGGAAAATTTGCAAAGCAAATTTTTATTTCCTTCGAATACATCTTCGATCTATGACCATTCACCCTTGGCCGTTCAGCGAAGCGACCGTTAAAACCGTAAACTGTTAAAATGATGAGTCGAAAAATACGTATGGGCATGGTAGGTGGTGGACGCGGGGCGTTCATAGGAGGCGTACATCGTATGGCAGCCGCTTTGGATGGACAGATAGAATTAGTATGTGGCGCATTTAGTAGCAATGCCGAACGCTCGAAGCTATCAGGTGCAGATTTATTTTTGCCACCAGAGCGCGTATACGGCAGCTATGCCGAAATGATTGAAACAGAAAAAAAGCTGCCCGAAGACGTACGCATGGATTTTATATCCATTGTCACGCCTAATCATGTGCATTTTGGGCCAGCGAAAATGGCATTGGAAAATGGCTTCCATGTGGTATCGGATAAGCCCTTGTGTTTCGACTTGGAAGAGGCGAAAGAATTGGAGCGACTAGTGAAAGAAACGGGTTTAATTTTTGCCCTCACACACAACTACACGGGCTACCCGATGGTGAAACAAGCCCGCGCGATGGTACGCAATGGCGACATCGGTGAGGTGCGAAAAGTAGTGGTAGAATATCCACAAGGTTGGTTGGCTACAAAACTAGAAGATTCCGACCAAAAACAAGCCGCTTGGCGCACCGACCCGAAGCGTTCGGGTATTGCAGGCGCGATGGGCGATATTGGTACGCATGCCGAAAATTTAGCAGAGTATATCACAGGGCTGCAAATCACGGAGCTATGTGCGGATATTTCGACTTTTGTGGATGGACGCTTATTGGATGATGATGGTAATGTGCTGCTCCACTTCGATAATGGCGCGAAGGGCATTTTACACGCCAGCCAAATTTCTGTGGGTGAAGAAAATGATTTGAATATCCGTGTGTATGGCACAAAAGGCGGCTTGCAATGGTTTCAGCAAGAACCCAACACCCTTATCGTGAAATGGATGGATAAACCGACCGAAATTATGCGGACAGGCGTAGGCAATCTCTACCCCGCAGCACAAGCACATACGCGCATTCCTGCAGGACACCCAGAGGGCTATTTGGAGGCATTCGGTAATATTTATCGCAATTTTGCAAAATGTGTGCAAGCGCGCCTAGCAGGGGAAACGCCTGAGCCTATCTATCAGGATTTCCCAACGGTTTCGGATGGCGTGCGCGGTATGGAGTTCATCTATAAAGTGATTGAATCAGGTAAAAGCAATCAGAAGTGGGTGAAATTTTAATGGAAAATTGAAAATGGATAATTACAAGATCGCTCTAAAGATTGGATTGCTATTCATCGCAAGTTGTATGTGTTGCTTGACATACGCCCAGCAAGATAGCACGAAGCAGAAGCGGAAACTCTTTGTAGGCTTCAATCTAATCAGCTTAACGAATGTAGATGATAATAGCAGCTTAGTAGTAGGTGGCAGGGCTGGATTTTATATCGGTAAAAAATTCTTTTTTGGAGGGCGGGCAGCTTTGGTGCAATTGAATGAACGTAATTTCACTACTATTGAGTCGCCTGAATTTGGCTATATCGGGCCGATGTTGGGCTATCATATTTGGCGCAACGACCGCCTCCAAGCAAGCCTATCTGCTTCAGGTGGACTAGCCATAGCCGACTATACAGAGAATGAATTGCAAGTGCGGGATCGCGCCTTATTCATTCTACCAACGGCAGAA
>JAHDCQ010000175.1 GCA_020629845.1 Saprospiraceae bacterium
AAATGCCTTACTTTTGAAGTATAATTGAACAAATCAATAATGGAAAAACGTATTCGACATATTGTTTTACTGGCACTTTTGGCTAATCTTGGCATCTTTTTGTTTCAAGGCTATTGGCTGCATAATACGTATAAGGTCAATGAAGCACGCTTTGAAAAGGATGTTTCGGATGCGTTATTTTCCGCAGGAGAGCAATTTATTGATGATGCGTTTCGGAAGGAGTTTTTGCAAGTTCCGAAAAAAATAAAAACCATAAAGCAAGTCGCTAAAGATTCATTCTTTACATCAAGTATGCAAACGGAAATGCAAATTACGATAGATGCAAGCGAATCGGCATCCGTTCAAAGTACTAAAATACCTGATGGGAGAACCATTTTTTTACACCAAACAGGCCCAGAAAAAATAGAGCTTCCACCTATTGATAGCATTGAAGTAATACAACTCAAAGACCACGCCCTAAAAGACATGATGAAAACCCGAAATATTGAGATTGATATGATTATTCAACGTGCCTTGACGGAGTTTAAAGATTATGAATTTAATCTGGAACAATTCGATTCGCTTTATACTAAAGAATTAGAGCAGCGCGACATTCAACTTGCTCATATCGCAGATGTCTATATCAAGGACTCGCTTTACGAAACTACGGCTGCACTCCACGATTTCACACCAAGCTATCAAACCAAACCCGTCACTATTTTCCAAAGCACGGATACCAGCGTAAGAGCAAGTTTTCCGAATCGGGCGTTTTTTATACTTAGAAAAATGAGTCTTTCTTTGCTCGCTTCCATTTTGCTATTGGGAATTACGGTGGCAAGTTTCATTTATATGATTCGGGTAATTTTTGAGCAGAAAAAACTCTCTGAAATTAAAAATGATTTCATCAATAATATGACGCATGAACTGAAAACGCCCATTTCGATACTCTCCGCAGCAAGCGAGGCGATGACGAATTTTAATGTCTTGGACAAGCCTGAAAAAACACAGCAATATTTAGGTATTTTCAAGAAGGAAATAGAGCGACTTTCGGGCATGGTGGAAAAGGTGTTGAATATTGCGATTTATGAAAAAGCAAATTTTGCCCTAAAACTAGAAGAAACGAACTTGCATGAAATGCTAGAAGGCATGCAAGAACGCTATGCTGTAGTGCCGCATAAAGACGTGAAAATTGACTATCAAAATCAATTATCGAATCCAGAATTGCGTGTGGATAAGGTGCATTTTACCAATATTTTGAATAATCTGTTGGATAATGCCATCAAGTACTCTAAGGAAAAAGTAACTATTGCCATCAAAACCTTTGAGGATGCTCAACACGCTATTATTCAAATTTCAGATGATGGTATCGGGATTTCCAAAGGGCAACAGGAGCGGATATTTGATAAATTCTATCGCGTACCGACGGGCAATTTGCACAATGTGAAAGGCTTCGGTTTGGGCTTGAGTTATGTGAAACGCATGGTAGAAAAACATGGGGGCGAAATCAGTGTGCGTAGTGAATTAGGGAAGGGAAGTACATTTACGATTTCCATTCCTAAGTAAGAACATCATACACAAATAAAAAAGATAAATGGGTAGATTGAAAGTAAAGGATAAGGCAATCAATTTTGAAACAAAGGATTATTCCGATAATTCTGTAATACTTCATTCCTATAAAGGGAAAAAAATATTCCTCAGCTTTTTTAGAGATGCATCTTGCACTTTTTGTAATATAAGATTGAATCAATTAATTCAAAGACATGATGAATTTGCAAAGAGAAACATCCAGATAATTAGTTTTTTTGCTTCATCAAAAGAAGATATTTTAAAATATGCCGAAGGCAAACGCGCGCCTTTCCCAATAGTGCCTGATCCAACATTCGAATTTTATAAATTATACGGTGTAGAAAACTCTTTAAAGGCAAAGCTGAATACTATGATGAAGCCTCAAAGAGCGATAAAAGCTATGACCAGTAAATACTTTAACCCAAAATCATTCTTCGAGGAAAATATTGTTCCTGCCGATTTCATGATAAACGAAGAACAAATAATTGATAAGGCTTACTATGGAAAAGATTTTGGCGACCACATCCCCATCAAAGATGTTATAGAGTGGAAAATAGATTGACAAGTGGAAAACAAATAAGAAAAATGAACTCGAAGATAAAACTCCTATTCGTAGAAGATGAAAGCACACTTGGCTTCATTGTGAAAGAAAGCCTTGAAACGCGTGATTTTGAAGTAATCTATTGCAAAAATGGTGTGGAAGGCTGGGCTGCATTCGAAGCACAAACACCCGATGCTTGCGTGCTAGATGTGATGATGCCCGAAATGGATGGCTTTACTTTAGCTGAAAAAATTCGTGCTAAAAACCCGCTAGTGCCTATTCTCTTTTTGACCGCCAAATCGCAGACACAGGATGTCGTGAAAGGCTTTGAAATTGGGGCAAATGATTATATCAAAAAGCCATTTAGCATGGAAGAATTGATTGTGCGTGTGAAAGCTCTGCTGCGAAGCAAAAGTGTCTACGAACAACAGCCTATTCCCAATACCGAACTTTGGACTATTGGCGATTTTCAGTTCGATTATCCTAAACAAACGCTTACGCATCCGCAGCAAGAACGCAAACTCACCAATCGGGAAGCGGAAATTTTGCATCTGCTTTGTCAACATCAAAATCAAGTTTTGGAACGCAAACCCGTGTTACTACAACTGTGGGGCGATGATACTTTTTTCAATGCGCGCAGTATGGACGTATTCATTACGAAATTGCGGAAATATTTCAAGGCAGACCCCAGGGTGGAAATTGTGAATGTGCGTGGAGTAGGGTATAAGCTGATTGCTTAACTCCCTAAAAAACAAAACCGCAATAATTGCTAGAATTACTGCGGTTTTGTGAAAACAGGAAACCAAGTTTTATCTACGAACAATCGCTACAGGCATGCCCTTGTCATATTGCCCCTGAATAAGTGGCGACTGACGATAGCCCGTATAATTACGTACATTAGAATTTACAAAATTGTACAATTCTTGTACGCTCACTAAGCGATTAAAGTCATAATCTGCTTCGCCATTGAGTCCCTTAATAAGGTAGTGACTAAATACGCCCTGACGAAGATTATTCGACTCTAAAGATGTTTCTTCCGATTTGGAAGACATAATCAATACTGTACTTGGCAGCGAGTTGGCTAATGCTTGATAATAGCTTGCTAAAACACCCTCCATATCACCACGATGTGCTAGTAACTCATCGTTGAGTAGGCTTCCAGAGTGGCAAGCATCAGCGATACAAAGCTTAAATTTTGCTTTGCTGCCATTCAAAATGTCATTAATCTCGCTGTGAAATATTTTATTGTTTGTTCCGTCGTAATCGATTGGTAGGAATGAGCCTCTCAGTCCGTGACCAGAAAAATAAAGTACCACCAAATCATTCGGGCCTGCTTGATAGAAGACTTCTTCCATCGAGTGTTTGATATTAGAGCGCGTTGCTTGCTCATCAATCAATAGGCGAATTTGATTCTCCGGCAATGCGCCGCCTTGTGGACTTTTATAGAATGCGTACATGCGATACGCGTCGTCATCTGTATATTTTAAGGTCGGCATATGATTGTAGTGCGAAATGCCTACAATAACCGCCCAAATTTTCGCTTCTGAGCTTCCTGGGTAAGCTGGCGAATTATTAACTTTCAAATCACGGGTGAATACGCCTTTATCCCAATAGCCTTCCATTTTACCACCATTGGAGCGGTAAAGTGTACCTACACCATGAAATTCACCGTTTTGCATTTCCCCTTCATAGCGTTCGCCATTAGCATACTCTAGTATGCCTTTACCGTGCGGCTTATCATTTTGGAACGAACCTGTATAACGCGCTCGGTCTGTGAAAACATAAGTGCCTTGCCCATTGCGGCAGTTGCCATTCACGCAACCAAGGCGGCTTTGGCTTTCGTGCATGGTGCCTTGACCCGTATATTGTCCAAGTCGCCACATGCCTTCCAAGCGGTCACCATTGATGTAGTAAAATACACCTTTGCCTTCCGAAAGTCCATTGCGGAATTCGCCTTCATAGCGGTCGCCATTTTCAAAGTAGAAAATGCCGTAGCCCTGAATCTTGCCACTCACGAACTCGCCTTTATATTTATTACCATTCGGGTAAGCATACGTGCCATGACCACTATAACAGTTGCCTATTACGCAACCTGATTGGAGGTCATCTGCACCCTTAGCTGTGAATTCTTGTTGTGGTAGGAAAACGGAGTTACCCAGGTCGTCAACAGGCTTGCCTTTCTTCCAATTGCCTGTCCAAGTGGTTTTATCGGGGAACGTAATTGTACCATCGCCTTCAGGGTAGCGGTCTATCCAATAGCCTTGATATTTTGTGCCATCTGTGTAATAGCACGTACCAAAGCCATGAATGATACCATCTTGGAAATTACCAATATATTTAGCTCCACTTGGTAGCATAAAGACACCAGAGCCATTTTCGCAATCGCCTGAATTACATTGGGCATATAATCCAGTAACCATTGCCATACAGAGCAGCAGCAACAAAGGGATTCGTTTCATAGTCCATGTTCTTTTAAACCTTGAATTTTTATAACTCAAGGGAAGTGTAGCACTCTTTATTTTACTCAAATCGGTTTAAAAATATCTTACTCTTCTGCTTTGTTTGTAAAGTGTTTCAGTCATTAATTTTTGACAAGCAAGCTACTAACAATTCAGTTTAGTCACGTCTTATAAATTATCTAAAAAAGGATAACTACTAAGTATAAAAAAATAAGTAAATGAAGGTCTCAAAAATAGAGTATTTCTTGTATGTAATGTTTTGATTATCAAAAGTATGTTAATTGAAATATGAGTTTAAACTTTACTTACAAAGAATCTTCATGTAGCAAATATATATTAAAGCTATGTTTAATACAAGTTTTTTGCTTGTATTATACTATCAGAACTCTATTCTGTCACTAAGTACCTAAAAATAGTGTTAGAAATCTTACCTTAACAATCAAATATTTACAAATCAATAAATAATTAAATGTATTATATTTTTTTATGTAAACACTTGATTGTGTGCTACAAGGAGTTTTTGAAAAAAATCACTTCCGAATTACCGCAATAGGCATATTCGGATCAAAAGCTCCTGTGAGCAGCGGTGTTTGCATATTGGCAGTATAGTGTCGCACTTTTGCACGCGCATAGTCATATAGTTCCTGAATAGTCACTATTTTATTGCTATCAATATCCGCATGTCCTTTCAAGCCTTTTATAATAAAATGACTAAACACCCCTGAACGCAAACCACCATCTTCCAGCGAATACTCTCGCTCCTTTGAGGAAAGCAGTAGGGCAGTTCCACCTGCTGAATTATTGAAGGCATCGTAGTAGCGTTGCAAATCTTTGTCTACTTCTACAGAGCGCATCGCATAATACCCGCCTGAATGACAAGCATCTGCAATCACGATTTTATGCTTGGCTCTCGATTGCTCCAAAATATCACGAATATCTCTATGCAGTACTTGGCGATCTTTACCGTCATAATCAACGGGCAAGAAAGAAGATGTTAAACCATGTCCTGAAAAATAGAACAGGGCTACATCGTTTTCATCCGCCTGCCATAGTGTTTTACGCAGCGTTGCTAGAATGTTTCGGTAAGTGGCATTTTCGTCAATTAAAACTTTGATTTGGTGGTCGGGAATCGCGCCGCCTTCTGGACTTTTGAAGAAAGCATACACTTGATAGGCATCATCGTCGGTGAAGCGCAGCGACGGCATATGGTCGTAGCCACTTACTCCTACTACTACTGCCCATATATTTACGGCATCATTGAAGGCAGGTTTAGGCGTATCGGCTGGGCTGTATGTCCAAGCGTCGGCGCGTTGGTCGTCTATCCATTCATCTTTTATGATTTGACCATTGCTCTTAATCAGCACGCCTTGCCCATGCCTATTGCCATTCATCCAGAAGCCCTTATAGGTAGAGCCATCGGTATAAATCATTTTTCCTTCGCCTTCAGGGATACCATTGCGGAGATTGCCTTCATAAAGATTGCCATTAGCAAAGGAATATAAGCCCATGCCATTCGGTGCGCTATCCAGCCATTGCCCCATATAGCGGTCGCCATTGGCATAGTGCATTTCGCCTTGTCCTTGAAAGTTGCTGGCTTGAAAATCACCTACGTAGACATCTCCATTTTTGAAGGTATAGCGTCCGCGTCCTTGTCGGTGTTGGTCTTGCCAATCACCTGCATAGCGGTCGCCATTGGAGAATTGCAGGATGCCCTGCCCGTGAATTTTTCCGTTTTGGAAGTTACCGATGTATTTAGCTCCACTTCGGTAGAGGTAAGTACCGTATCCGTTCTTGCAATCGCCTTTGATGCATTGTGCAGAGGCAGCGGCTAGAACGAAGCAGAATAAAACGACTGTACTAAAAAAGGCTCTCATGATGCTCAGGATTTAAGAAACCAAGTATTGTAAAATGTGCGTGTGCTTTAGAGCATGGCAAAATGCCAATCAAGCAATTGTAGTTGAGCGAAACTTATTGAGAATGATATGTGGTAGAGGGTTTTGGTAGAGGGTAGAAGGATGGACTCATCAATTTTTTCTGGAAAATGATGTTTTCTCAAAAGCAATCCCTCTACTCCCTACCTTTTACCCTCTACTAAATAGTTACGTTTACCATTTAAACCTAAACTTTCTTTTAGGGGTATTATTGTCTAAAAATCTCTTAAAAAGAATTTAAAATATTAATGCGAAGGGAAGTGTCACTTTATTGTTGAATAGTCAGATTTTGCTTATCATATCGGCAGCGCGTTCACCTATGCTTGTGCCTATCGCTACGCCCATACCACCCATCCGAACAGCTACACCTACGCGCTTCGTGTGCATCTGCACAATTGGCTTTTTTTGTGTACCAATTCCTAAGATGCCACTCCACCATTGCGCGATAGGAACTTCTTGCTGTGGTAGAATAATCGTCCGCAATATATCCTTTAATGCGTTCTGAATCAAGGGGGTGTTGCCAAATTTATCCGTTTGTTCGGCTTGAAGGGCTAAATTTCGCCCTCCACCAAGCAAAATTCTATTGCCGACATTACGAAAATAGAAGTAACCTTTATCATAATGAAAGCAGCCTTTGAGCTTTAAGTTGGGAATTGGCTCAGTAATCAGCACCTGATTGCGAGCAGCTTGTACGTGCAATTCGGGCAATAATTGTCGGGCAAAGCCATTAGTAGCCACTAGCACTCGCTCGGCTGCGATGGAAATACCATTTTGGGATTGAATGTTAACTACTGAACCATCCTCATCCAAGGCTTTTACTTCAAAGCCATTTAGTAGTTGAATATCTTTTTGTACAGCAAGCTGATGAAAAGCATGCATCATTTTCGCAGGATGTAATTGTCCTTCCACCCGCGATCTTATAATATGTCGAATACCATGAAAACCAAAATTGGGCAGATAGTCATCTACCACCGAAAATACCCCTTGCCAGCCTGTAATTTCTTGAAATTTGGCATTAAAGTAATCCAACTGTGCTTTGCAAGCTTGAAAACTTGCTTCCTCTTCCGCGCGAAATACCTCATAACCACCGTGATGTACATAGCCGAGTTGTCGTGCATTCAGCTTCGCGCGCATACGTTGCAAGCCCTCCCAACGCTCGCGCACTAAATCCCAAACTTCGGCTTCGCTGTGCTGTTGCAAATCGTCGAGTAATTCTGTTGGGCTACCAAAACAAGCAAAACCTGCATTTCGGGTGCTTGCACCCGTAGGCAATGTGCCACGCTCCAGCACTACAATGCGAGCATTTGGATGCAATACACGATATTGAAGCGCAGCATTTAGTCCCACAATGCCGCTGCCAATAATGGCTAAATCAGCTTTTTTCAGAAAGGTGTCTTGTTCCCAAAAACTATTCATCATGCAACATTTAGTACGAGTTCAATAATAAATTGACCTTTTAGATTTTCACCGTTACTGAGTTTGTCGCAAATAACGCATAAAACTGAACAGTTTTTGAAAAATCCTGTTGGTCTTTTTACTTTTGGGAAATGTCATAAGACAATTTTACAAAAACTGAATTACATGGGACAACTAAAACAAACATTAGAACGCTCTGCTTTTGGGGTGTGTAGCTACCTTGGGCGTAAAATTGGGATTTCTTCTGTGCGCGTACGGGTCTATTTTATCTATGCTACATTTGTAGCACTAGGTTCACCGATTATAGTGTATTTGTTCCTTGCATTTTGGGTCAATATTCGCCAGTACATCAAAAATAGTCGTTTATTGTTTCGCTCGCGCTTTGAATAGAATTTATGAAGTTGCTTTTATACTATGGTATCGTCCTAATATTGCTCGGCTGTGTGCCACCACCTGAACAAGCCACCGAAGTTAATAAACGTTTTAGAGCCACAGCTCCTTCTGTACTCTATTTCAAAAATATCCGAAGTAGTTATTATACGAGTACGCAAGACCCTGAAACGCGCATAGATTATTACAGCTTACGGAAGTGGCGTGATGCTGATAGCCCAATTTACCCTGTCATTGCGCATGATTGGCTGCACGATGCTGCTTATATTCAGTTAATATCGAATAATTTTGAGCCTATTGAATTACAGATAGGTGACGCAACGAAAACCCTAAAGCTGGATATGGATAGTTTAGAAAAAAGTACGGCTATTGCATTACAAATTAATAATGCACTTAAAAATCAAGAGTCCATAAGCATCCTACATGCTGATAATACACCAGAGATAATTCTGGAAGATACGCGGACAAAAACTAATTTTTTGATTACTATCAATGATTATTTGCGCCTAGTAGAGCAGCAATAGCTACGTAAAAATGTGACCTTAGTTTCCTGATTTCAACCCTATTTTTGCCTAAAAATCAGGCTTTCACCCAAATTTTGTTACCATATCCCCTTAAATTCGTCTATCTATTGGGAGAATGCTCCCATTTACCCTATATTTATTGCTGACGGAGAACTTAGACAATTTTCAATAATAGAATGTTCATTTTATTAAGATGAATTGTCTTAACTTTTAACAATATCATATCATTATGTTTCAAGGTTTCAGATGGTGGCATTTGTTAGTACTATTGCTGTACTGCCTTATTGCCAGTTACATATTTTTTTGCTGGTGTCTGAAGATATGTGGAGACGATGGTGCGGCTGCGAAGTACGAGGAGAACGTACCCGTAGTGACCGAACCACTTGTGTTCAACACAAACGACACCCTTGCAATACAAAAAGAACCTTTCCCAGGTTATCGTTCTGGTATTATGGCGAGTCACGGTAAGGATAGCATTCTTCAAATAGTGGGTTACTATACTGCTGAAGAAGGTGCTGAAGTAGGCTTAGCTCGTGCGAGAGCGGTTCAAAGACTCTTTCCTAATGTTCCAGATAGCTTAGTCGAGCGACGAACGAGCAAAGTTCCAAGTTTAGAAAAAGTAGCGGATGGCGAATTTGTAGCCTCTGAAGTAAATTGGTTAGCACCACGTCCGCCTGCGGAGGCCGAGGCTCCAGAGCCTGAAATCCGTGTGGAAAACTTGAATGGTACGCAACTTATTTATTTCCCGACCAACTCTGATCGCAAGCTGGCGAACTCAGCAGTGGATACCTACTTAGATCAAGTAGCGGAACGTGTTAAAATTACCAGCGAACGCATTGAACTGACTGGGCATACTGATGATCGGAATACGAATGAGTACAATCAAGCATTGGGACAACGTCGTGCAGACAAGGTGAAGCAATTGCTGGTAGCAAAAGGCGTAGACGCAGGCTTAATAAGTGCAGAGTCAAAAGGAGAAACAGAGCCAACTGCTACGAATGCTACTGCAGATGGACAGCAACTCAACCGTCGGGTAGAATTGCGTCTTATCAAGACACAATAATACTGTCCTTATTCAATTAATAAAATTTAGAAAAATACAAAACCAACTATATTATGTTCGAGACAATTTCTAATTGGTTTGAAAATTGCTGGCTTTGCCTTCTACTCTTATTATTGGGGGCATTCTTATTAGGCTGGCTGCTTAACTGGTTGTTCACTAGAACACAAAAAGCGCGCATAGAAGAATTAGAGGGGGCAAATGGACGCTTAAAGGCGCGCACTACAGATTTAGAAAAAGAATTAGCTTCAGCACGCTATCAGGTAGATGAGATAGAAAAAACAAATTCTAACTTGAAAGTAGCACTCAATCGCTGTGAAGCAGATCGGTCTATTATGCAATCGAAAATTGCAAATTTGGAAGTTGCCGATACCGATGATGATGTGAGCATTGTGAGTGCAGCAGGTAATGATGGAGGCGACGACTTGGCTGGAAAATATGGTTCTAGTGGCTTAGCTGCTATTTCTGGTATGAATGATGATGCCATGACAATATTAGAAAAGAATGGTATTGGCTCTGTAGAGGACTTAGCAAAAGCGGATGATGCTACCTTAGCGGCTGCTTTTGAAGGAACGAAGCATAATTGGTACTACTATCGCAATCAAGCAGGTTACGCAGCTTCGGGCGATTGGGACGGCTTGGGTGGTTATAAAACGAATAACTATGCAATGGCATTCCGCAACGATAATCTTCAAATAGTAGAAGGTATCGGGCCAAAAATTGAAGGTTTGTTGAAGAACGATGGTATCAAGACTTGGGGCATGTTGGCTGGTAGTACTACAAATAGACTGCAAGGCATTCTAGATGCAGCAGGGCCAAACTACCGCATGCACGATCCGAAGACGTGGCCAGAGCAAGCGAAGTTAGCTAACGAAGGTAAGTGGGAAGAGTTGATTAAATATCAAAAATTCCTAGATACGGGCCGTGAAACAACGGGTGACTTTAGCTCGCCTTCTAAGGCAGAAAAGATGATGGTGAAGCTCTTAGGCATCACCGCCAATCCAGACGATTTGAAGGTAGTAGAAGGTATCGGGCCAAAGATAGAAAGCCTACTAAAGGCAGGCGGTATCAATACTTGGTCGGATTTAGCGAAGTCTTCCGTAAATCGTTTAAAGAAGATTTTGAGCGATGCAGGCGACCGTTACCGTTTGGCTGTACCAGACACTTGGCCAAAGCAAGCGGAACTAGCTGAAGCTGGCAAGTGGGCGGAGTTACGCGAATATCAAGATTATTTGGATGGAGGAAAAGATTTAGCGAAGAGCTAAAAGTCCTTATTTAG
>JAHDCQ010000579.1 GCA_020629845.1 Saprospiraceae bacterium
ATTGCAATTCCAGGCGATCCTATCCCTGAATCAATTGTTCTTAGACAAGCTGGCGGTAGTCAATTTATTACAATTGACGAAAATAACCTCCCACCACATAGTCACGGTGTAACAATAACTTATCGAGAAGGATCAGAAAATGGAGGTGGCAATGATTACTCAGACCTTGGTGACACGGGTTCATCTACGGATTATACTACTGATGATGGTGGATTTGCAAACGATCCAATCAATATCCTTCCTCCCTGGAGAGGTGTATTTTTCATTATCAAAGCAAAATAAAACATAGCAAGTCATCGGACGATTCCAAATCGTCCGATGACTCATAACGTATTAAAATACAAGCATTATGAAACGCATATTTCAAATTCTATTCGCATTGTCAATTATCCATTGTCCATTGTCAATTATAGAAGCGCAAGAATTTCAAATCGCAAACGGCTTCGTACAAGTCAATAATAGCAGTTTAGTGCTAGAAAACGCAGACTTCGTGAATAACGGCACATTCTCTTCCACTTCAGGTAATGTAGAAATGGTTGGCACAACGACTAATACAATTGGTGGTTCTACACCCACTACCTTCTCCACGCTAACCATCAACAAAATCAGTGGAGAGGTACAACTCAACCAAAATAAAACAGTGAGTGATAATCTACATTTCAAGTCGGGCTTACTAGATGTGCAAAATTCCAATCTTCAGCTCACTAGCACCGCCACTGTTACCGATGCAGATGCGACCAAGTACGTACAAACTAGCGGTACAGGATTTTTTGCGCGATATGTGGATGCAAATGATGTCCACTTTCCAGTAGGTAATAGCACTTACAACCCTGTCATACTCAATAATGCAGGCACCGCCGATGATTATTATATCCGAGTGGAAGATCAAGTACAAGCCACCTACGCCGCAGGCAGTACAGAGACGCAAGATGTTGTGAATCGCGCTTGGCGTATTGACGAAAGCATAAGCGGTGGCTCGGATGTAAGCATGACTTTGCAATGGAACACTTCCGAAGAACTCGCTGATTTTGACCGCACAAAATCGGGTATTGCCTATTGGGATGGTTCTCTTTGGAATAAAGTAGATACCTATACCGCCGCCACCGCCAATGGAAGTACTTGGACACAAACGCGCACAGGCATCACCGACTTCACTACGCATTTTGCTATCGAAGATGTGGATGAAGCATTGGGTTCAGAAAATCGAATACAAGTGAAAGTCTTTCTGCAAGGCCCTTTTGCAAGTACTAATATGGACGCAGACTTGAGAGACAACAACCTCGTTCCTATGACCGACCCATACACAGGCATCAAGACTGCCAATTCTTTAGGGACAGAGATCGTAGATTGGGTCATCGTGGAATTGAGAGACCCAACGGATAATACCGAAATTCTGGCAAGTCAAGCAGGGCTTTTGCGCTCTGATGGAATGGTATTGGACAAATCAGGTGCAAGCTTTCTGAGCTTCAATAATCTTGGAGTCACTAGCGCGTACATTGCAGTGCGACATCGTAATCACTTGGGCGTTATGTCGCAGTCGGCGGTTAGTTTTCTGCCCGACTGATTTGCCCAAAAGCTTTATTGTTATTCAATGCGTTTCTATCGATCTTGCTCTGAATATTTGGAGCAAGGACTTTTTATATAACACTAAGAAGCTGTTTTAAAACCTATGATACATGCCTTTTTGTTAGCCGTCATTTCCATTAGGAGGTGGCGGTTTTTCAAAAGAAATAATGCCACAGTTCGAGTTTATTTTTGCAATTGTCTGATAA
>JAHDCQ010000580.1 GCA_020629845.1 Saprospiraceae bacterium
AGGATTTTAGTGCCTCGAATAATGTCATCATCAAAGCAATGGACGGCAGTGTTCCCGCTCTTCCTGATATTGGCTTTGATATGGTAGATGTGCGCTCGGTGGCAGACTTACATATTCGTGCGATGGAAATGGATGCAGCAAAAAATCAACGTTTTGTTGGCTCGAATGGCTTTTTGAGTTTTAAAGATGTCGCTGATATTTTGCGCGAAGCCTATCCCAATCGAAAGCTACCAAAGACAGTTTTACCACATTTCGCGGTACGTCTATTCTCCAATTTTGATTCGACTTTGAAGCCCATTTTAAATGACTTGGGCATTGAACGAAAGGTAGATAATTCTAAGGCAAAAAATCTTTTAGGCTGGCAACCCATTCCTGTGAAAGAAGCAGTTTTGGCCTGTGCAGCTAGTGTGTTAGAACAGGGAATCGTGAAATAATATTGACCTTGTAGAGGCGACATGCTTGCCGCCTAGTGCCGCTTATGTACGCCCTACTTTGCTAAGTGTGACAGCATAATAGGACATGAGGCGGCAAGCATGTCACCTCTACAAGATATTCAAAATATAGAAATGAAATCATACAATTACGGCATCTTTCTCTTACTGGTTTTTACCCTCTTCGCCTGCAAAGACAATGTAGAACAACTCGCTTCCGTAGCGGATAAAATTGACAAACGTGCCTTAGTAGAAGTCGCAAAAGTGGAGCAGCGCACCGATGCTATGCCCATCAAAGCCATCGGGCGATTAGCTTCGGATAAGGAAGTGAAATTGTCCTTCAAAATAGGCGGCGTAATTGCATACATCAAAGCCGATGAAGGGCAGCGCGTGAGCAAAGGACAAACCCTCGCCGCCGTCCGCACCAACGAGATAGATGCCCAAGTAATGAAGGCAAAGCAAGCCCTCACGAAAGCGCAACGCGATTTGGAGCGCGTCAAAAAAATGTATGAAGAAGAAGCGGCAACCCTCGAAAATGTGGAAGATTTGACCACGCTAGTAGAAGTCTCGCAAGCAGACTTAGAAATCGCCCAATTCAACCAGAAATATGCAAAAATTGTGAGTCCTATCAACGGACGCATATTAGGTCGGCTGGCTGAACCGAATGAGTTGATTAGTCCAGGCCAGCCGATTTTTTTGGTTGCATCAAGTGGTGGCAAAGCCTTTGTGATGAAAGCCGCCCTTTCGGATAAGGACATGACCAACATCAGCTATGGCGATGCCGCAACTGCCTATTTTGATGCCTTCCCAAATGAAAAATTCAAAGGCAGCGTCAGTCTCATTTCCGAAAATGCTGACCCACGTAGCGGTACTTATGAGGTAGAAATTAATTTTTCTCCCAATGGCAAACGCCTACGCAATGGCTTATTCGGGCGCGTAGAAATTCAGCCAAAGGCGAATGCACCTTATTATACCATCCCAATGGCGGCTTTGGTAGAAGCGAACGAGCGTGCAATGACCATTTTCGTACCATCCAAAGATGGCAAAACAGCAAAAGAAGTGCAGGTAAAGCCCATCCAAATTCAAAGCGATTATATCGCCATCGAAGCACCAGAATTGGAGACTTTTGAAACGGTTATTACGTCAGGCGCGCCCTATTTAATTGATGGAGATTCGATATTAGTAAAGTATTAGGTATTAAGTACAAGGTATTAGGTACGTGACAAAGTGGTACTTAATACATAATACCTTGTACCTAATACCTCAAAAAAAGAACATGACTCGATTTGCAATACGAAACGCCCAATTTGTTGTCATTCTCATTCTGATTG
>JAHDCQ010000176.1:0-3732 GCA_020629845.1 Saprospiraceae bacterium
AGGCAGATGAGACCTATAAAAAGGCTTTTGGCTTATTCCAAGAAGGGAAGATAGCGGAAGCACGAGCGGTGTTAAAAAGCCAAGCACGTGCCAAAAACATAGCGCAAATAAAAAAGAAAAAGCAAGAACTAGCCGACGAAAAAGAAAACATTAAAGCCATAAAAAAGGCAGTAAAGAGACAAGAGCAAAAAGTGGAAAAGGAAGAGCAAAACTTAGAAGTTGCAATTGATAAAGAGGTAAAAAACTACTTACTACAAGCCAATTTAGCAAAATTAGCCTTTGATTTTGACTCTGTACAAATAGCTTATGAGACAGCTTTGGAATTGGATGGAGAGAATGTGGATTTGCTTTGGGAGGCAGGAAGTTTTCTATATAAACAAAATGAATATTATTTAGCTATAAATTATTTTGAAAAAGCCAAACAACTTGCAAAAACTAATGCTCAAAAGTCCATTTTTCTCAACAACTTGGGGGTTTTGTGCGACGACAATCAAGAGTTGGCAGAAGCAGAGGAATATTATCAAGAAGCACTAAAAAATTACAGAGATTTAGCAAAAAAGAATCCTGTCGCATTCTTGCCTGATGTTGCTCTGACTCTCAATAACTTTGGTGCCTTATATCAGAAGAATCAAAAGTTCGCAAAAGCGGAAGAATACTATCAGGAGGCTCTCAAAATTAGACAAATTTTGGCACAAGAAAAACCTGTAACCTTCTTACCTGACCTAGCGTCGACCCTTAATAACTTGAGTACTTTGTACGATGATAATCAAGAATTAGAAAAAGCAGAGGAATACTATCAGGAAGCTTTGAGTATTTACAGAGATTTAGTGAAAAAGAATCCCGATGTATTCTTGTCTAGTCTAGCAGCAACCCTTAACAACTTAGGTGTACTTTATAATAAGGAGCAAAAGTTAGCAGAAGCAGAAGAATGCTATCAAGAAGCTCTAAAAATTTATAAAGATTTAGCGAAAAAAAATCTCAGTGCTTTCTTGCCTGATATTGCCATGATTCTCGACAACTTGGGTGGATTTTATTATAAAAATCAAGAGTTAGAAAAAACAGAAGAATACCATCAGAAAGCTTTAAAGATTTATAGAGAATTAGCGAAAAAAAATCCACAAGCCTTCCTAGTTGATGTTGCTATGACCCTCGAAAATTTGGGTAATTTATATAGTGATATAAGAGAGTTGCCAAAAGCGGAGGAATACTATCAGGAAGCCCTCAAAATTTGTAGAGAATTAGCAAAAAAAAGTCCCGATGCCTTCTTACTTGATGTCGCTAGTATCCTCAACAGTTTAGGGATCTTCTATCAGAATAATCAAGAGTTGGCAAAAGCAGAGGAATATTATCAGGAAGCACTCAAAATTTATAGAAATTTAGTAAAAAAAAATCCCGATGCCTTCTCACTTGCTGTCGCTATGACCTTCAATAATCTAGGTAATTTATATAGTGATGTAAAAGAGTTGACAAAAGCGGAGGAATACTATCAGGAAGCCCTGAAAATTTATAAAGAATTAGCAAAAAAAAATCCCGATGCCTTCTTACCTGATGTTGCCATGACTTTAGACAACTTGGGTGTCTTCTATCAGAATAATCAAAAGTTAGCAAAAGCAGAGGAATACTATCAGGAAGCTCTAAAAATCAGACAAACTTTGGTGCAAAAAGAAACCATCGCCTTCTTACCTGACCTAGCGGCAACCTTCAACAACTTGGGTAATTTATATGGTGATGTAGAAGAGTTGGCAAAAGCGGAGGAATACTATCAGGAAGCCCTGAAAATTTATAGAGCATTGGCGCAAAAAAATCCCGATGCATTCCTAGTTGATGTTGCCATGACCCTCAACAACTTGGGTGTCTTGTATAAGAATACTCAAGAGTTGGAAAAAGCAGAGGAATACTATCAAGAAGCCCTCGAAATTTACAAAAGTCTGGCTCAAAAAAATCCACAGGCAATGAATTTGGATGTTTGCATGACGATACTCAATATTTGTATTTTTTACAAAAGTAGTTTAGAGCAAACCAATGATGAAGTATACCGAACGAAAGCCTTAGCCCTGTTAGAAGAAGTAGCCGAACGCCTGAGTATTTATCCAAAATCCATTCCTACAGTACAAAGCTATTGGGAATATCATGAAAACTTGAAAAACTACTTTGAAGGAAAGACAAGTGGAGTTAGCGAATCCGATATACTCATAGAACGCATCACACAACTAGAGCAACAAGTAGAGCAAACTACCACCCACGCAGATAGAGCAAAATATCAGCAAGAGCTAGTAATTCTCCTACAAGAACTCCTAAATCTCGCACCTGATAGCAAAGAAATCAAAGACTACACCGCTAATGCCTATGGCAGCCTATCTTGGTATCAGTTGTTTATAAAAGATTTTACAGCCGCAGAGCAATCCGCCCGCACCGCCCTACAACTCAGTGAGGAAGCAACTTGGGTCAATACCAACCTTGCTTTAGCCTTGCTCTATCAAGGCAAGTATAAGGCGGCTAAAAACATCTATGAAATCTACATGGATGTCCCTTATGGCGATAGCACCTACCGTAGCGTCTTCCTAGAAGATTTAGAGGCTTTAGAAAAGGAAGGTATCACGCATAAAGATGTAAAAAAGATACGCGCTTTGTTACAAAAATAAAGACACATAGCCATCGGATAGTGTCCGTAGTACCCGATGGCTATGCTACATTTTTCTCTAGCACCCGCTTCAAAAAGCCTTCCGAATTCTCCCCACACAACCAACGCACGACATTCGTAGACCAAATATCATCTTGCTGTGCTCGTGTAATGAGTTGCTCCTCCACCGCTAAATCCAGCAACTTACCAGGGTAGGAGGATTGGCGTTCGCTTTCCATTTCACCAAGTGGGTAAGGGTCATCCAAGCCCATAATGATTTGGTCGGTGCCTTTTTGTCGCTTTATCATCACATCCAGCGAGAGGGTATCATGCACCAGCGTATCAAAGTAGATATTGGGGTGTCCAATCGCCTTTTTTGGCGCGACTTTACCTTCAAATAAATCAGGTCGCCCATCGAAGCCCTGCACGCGTCGCCCATGATTTACTTGATTCAATTGCCCGCCATGCGCGAAACACACCCGCAAGTTGGGAAATTCCTCAAAGTAGCCATTGAGCGTGTAAAAGTGATAGGCATCCGCACATTGCGCCAGCATCCATATGAGATGGAATCGCCAAGCTGTATTTTCTAGCGCGATGAATTTTTCGCCATCATAGGGATGAATCTCCACCGCCAAGCCATATTTATTGGCCAACTCAAAAATAGGCTTCGTCTCCTCATTCACAATGACTTGCCACTTCCCGACGGTGTTCATATAATGCGTCGGTAGGCAAAGCACCTGTAAGCCAAGTTCCTCCACACAGCGTTCCATTTCCCAAAGCGCGCCTTGCACAAAGCCCGCATGCACCACAAAGCCACAAGTGAATTTGCTCGGATAATCGTGCTGCACTTGGGCATTAAAGTCGTTTTGGAAGCGCAAGGCAAGTTTCAGTTGTTTCTGCGTCAGTCCATTGCCGTAGAGCTGCGAGAGATTCAAGACTACCGCATGGTCAATGTCGTTTTCTGCCATCCAAGCCAGTTTTTCCTTCAAGAAAAAACTGGCTGCGGTGATGGGACGCTGCCAGTTTTTTTGCCGCATAAATTTTCTGTCTTCATCAATCCAGAAAATTTCCTTTTCCCTCATAAAGGCAGGAATCTGCTCAGGGTAGGGCAG
>JAHDCQ010000176.1:3832-11061 GCA_020629845.1 Saprospiraceae bacterium
TCCAGAAAATTTCCTTTTCCCTCATAAAGGCAGGAATCTGCTCAGGGTAGGGCAGCAAATGCGAATGCCCATTAATCCGAAGTGATTTCATTGCTTCGTATTATTATTGGCACTACGGTAAAAAGTGCGTGATTTTTCAGCCCACCGATTTATCGGTGGGCTGAAAACATCTCAAAAAGTTAATCCACACTTTTTTAATCGTAGTGCCTTATTTTTAAGCCTTTGGCGGTTGCCGATAATTAGACATGGATACGAAAAGCCAACAGCCAAAGGCTAATTGCTAATCGCTTTATTATGGTCGCTCCATTTTCGCGCCACAATTGTTACAGGTACAAAATTCGTCATTGGAGTAGAATTTGTCAAAGATAATCGGCAAATCCGTTTCGATATTTTGTAGTGCAAAAGGCTCACGATAGAGTTCATTCGAGCAATTTTCGCAGTACCAAGCCAAGCCATCGTCCATCTCTTTGGCACGCTTTTGTTCTATTACTAAGCCGATGGTATTCGCGCCACGCTGCGGCGAGTGCGGAATATTGGCTGGCAAGTAAAAGACTTCTCCTTCGCGGATATGAATATCTTTTGGCTCGCCATTATCAATCACTTTTAGCACAATATCGCCTTCCACTTGATAGAAAAACTCTGGTGTTTGGTTCAGGTGATAATCCTTGCGTGCATTTGGGCCACCTACAACCATCACGATGTAGTCATCGTTGTAAATGGCTTTGTTGCCTACTGGTGGCTTTAGCAAATGCCGATTTTCGTCTATCCATTCCTTAAAATTAATGACTGGTGGTAGCTTAGACATAAGTGTGAATTTTAGTGACTATTTAGAAGAGAGAGTAGAGATGAGGGAAAAGAGAATAAGCTCTTTTCTTTCAATAGCTACTGTGAATGACCTCTTTTCTACTAAATAGATTGCTACGAATCCGCAGTAAAATGAAAACTCAACTGCGCTTTAATATCCTTTGGCAACTTGGGGAGCGATGAACGCGGGATTAAAAGGGTCGAAATATTATGAAAATCAGTAAAAATCTGATGCTGGCGCGCGGTTTTGGCTAGATAATCATGCCCCGATGAGCCACCTGTGCCGACTTTATTGCCGAGCATGCGTAGTACCATTTGCGCATGTCGGGTGCGCCAAGTAGTGAGCAAATCATCAATGTCAATAAGATTCATGAGTAGGCAAAACGGCAGATGCAATACGGGCTCATCCCGATACAAATTGATGAATAAAGCCGCTACGGTCGCCTCGTAAGATAAGCGCTTTTTGCCTTCTGCTAGAAGCTGCTCATGCATTTTTTGATTCAGTATGGATTGGAAATAGGTATCGGTGCTGCCTACCATGCTTGTACGCATGGCTTTTTCCTTTTCGGTCAAGTATTCCGATGCTTGTATGGCTTCGCTTTCTTGCTGGAGCATTTGTTGTACGGCTTGGCGATACTTTGCTACAAAATCAAAGCCATTGAGCTTCAAGAAAGGCGTACGCTCTAGCCATTCTTCGATGACTTCAAAAAGTGTGCCGTCGGCATAAATTTTATCCAATTCGTCTTGCTGTTCCTGTGGGAAGACAGAATTGTATTTCGTATTGTGATAGGTCAAACGTTGCTGGTTGGGCAAGCCTAGCAAACATTCAATCGCCCGAAACTGAAAACTCTGAAAACCCGAAGCGGGAAACAAATAGCCCCGAAAATCGAGAAAATCGAGCGGAGTCATGGTTTCCATTACGCCAATTTGTGCGATGAGTAGTTTCAGAATTTCTTCCACGCGCTGCAAGCGACTAACTGCCGTTCCGATATTGCCTTCTCCTACGATTTGGGTCTTGAAGAGTTCCAATACCGAGCGCAACTCATGTATAATTTGCTTGAACCACAGTTCATACACCTGATGCGTGACAATGAACAGCATTTCCTCATGCGCAGGGGTTTGGAGTTGTTCACTACGCAGTGTTTGGGCAGAGAGGATTTTTTCTAGCTCCAAATATTGCTGATAGTGTATCGTGGTGTATTTTCCGTCTTTGTTTGCCATAGTTGTTGTGAATAAACCGCTTTTGAAGGGAGTGAAAGCTGTTTTCTAAACGACCTTCAAATGCACCTTTCCTAAAGTCTCAAATTGTCCTTCTATCACATCGCCTGCATGGATATGTACTGCCGAAGTAGCCGCACCTGCTAAGATAACTTCGCCTGCTGCGATATGCAGACCATAGCGTTGTGCCATTTTAGACATTTCTACTAAGGACTCCAACGGATTGCCTAGTATAGCATTGGAATTGCCTGTTTGTACGGCTTCGCCATTTATTTGTAAATTAATATCTAAGTTTTGAATTATAGTATCGGCAGGCAGCCAATCGCCTAGCACATAAGCCGTAGAGGAACAATTGTCTGCAATTACATCTTCAAGGGAAAATTTAAAGTTTTGATATCTTGAATCAATTACTTCGAGTGCACCTGCTACGCCATCTATAAAGTCAGGAACTTCTGCTATGCTAATAATGCGATCAATCGAGCGACTGATGCGAAAGGCAATTTCTGGCTCTACTCTAGGATGGATGTACTGAGTACGGCTAAGTGCGCCGCCTTGCACGATGTGCATTTTATCCGTCAAGCGTCCCCAAATGATGTCATGTACACCCATTTGTTCCATTTTAGCTTTGCTCGTGAAGCCTAGCTTAAAGCCTGTATGGGTTTCGCCCCGCGCATAGCGTCGCGCTAAAGAAGTTGCTTGAATAGCATAGGCTTGCGCCAGCGTAATCGCTTGATTTGCGCTAATTTGCTGTGTGGCAGTTGCCTGAAAAGCAGCCGTATCGAGTGTGGTGGCAAGCTGCTGTATGGATTGCTGCATAGTAAAAATATAAGGTTTTATTTATTCGTAAAGCTAGGATAGAATATTGATAGCTGAAAATTATTTTATGCTTTTCTGCTAATCTGAGTACAAAAACTACTTCCCAATTTTAGTATTTTCATTTAAGTTAAAATACCTTGATTCGCAATACTGCGTCATTTTAATTTAAATGACAATATTGGGAAGTATTTTTTTTAACGTTTAATGCTTTACTTGTGCGCCATTATTAAAAGTAACAACAATATGTACGTAATACCAGCCATAGATATTATTGACGGCAAATGTGTACGCCTTACACAGGGCGATTATGCTCAAAAGAAAGTCTATAATGAACATCCGCTAGAAGTAGCCAAACAGTTTGAAGGAGCGGGCATTCAACGCCTACACCTCGTGGATTTGGATGGCGCAAAGGCGAAGCATATCGTAAACTATAAAGTGCTGGAACGCATTGCGAGCAATACTAGTCTGACGATTGATTTTGGTGGTGGTTTAAAGTCAGATGAAGATGTGCGAATTGCGTTTGAGAGTGGGGCAATGCAAATCACAGGTGGTACAGTAGCTGTGAAAAACCCTGTGCTGTTTGCTTCTTGGATAGCGCGACATGGGAGCGAGCGGATTATTCTAGGCTCAGATGTAAAAGACCGCAAAATAGCCGTGAGCGGCTGGCAAGAACAAAGTGAATTGGAACTGTTGCCTTTCCTAAGTGATTATGTCCAGAAAGGGATTCAATACACGATTTGTACGGATATTTCTAAGGATGGATTGTTACAAGGCACTGCGCTGGAGCTTTATAAAGAAATTCGTGGCGAATTTCCCTCACTACACCTCATTGCAAGTGGTGGCGTGACGACAATGGATGACCTTTATCGCCTACGCGAATTGGGGTGTTTTGGAGCGATAGTAGGTAAGGCGATTTATGAAGGACGTATTTCCTTGAAGGAGATAGAAACATATATGGCGTAGAAACGCAAATTGAAAGTGGAGCATTAAAAGATAACGGACTTATCCCTTTGTGGTTAAATTTTTCATGCCCCACCGTTTCAACGGTGGGTCTACAGAATCACAAAAGGATAAGTCCATTATCTTTCAATCTTCAATTTGACGTAACTATTTAGAAGAGAGAAGAGAGACCGTCCTTTTGGACTGAGAGAAAAGAGATTACAATGCTATAACTTTCCTTTTTCAATACTTTTGCCAAAGTTTATGTTTTCAACTAAGCATGAATTTGTATCTGTCCGTCTCTCTTCCCTGCCCGACGGCAGGCGGGTCTCAATGAAGTGGTCTCTTTTCTCTCCTCTGCTAAATAGTTACAATTTGACGAAACCACTTTAAAATCCTACTGTAGTATTCGTCATAATACTCAAATGATTTCGATGCTTTATAGCAACATAATAGGACGAGCCACCCGCTAGAGGGAATCCAATGGGGGATGCCCCATCCAAGCGATTGACGACTGTACCATCCTTTCGGACTAAGCCTGCTTTACTAGCCACTATCATTGTTGGGTCGCTGGCATCCCGTAGTTCCACCACTACCCAATCGGTAATATCATTGGTACTGATGGTGGCGAGGCTGCTGGTTTCTCCACCACCGCCTACAAAATTATAGCCTAAGCCTGTATATGGCTCGCTAGTAGGAACTAAATTGTTTATGCTTAAATACGTACTCATATCTGGACCAGTATAGGCATTTTGCAAGTATACTTTAGGCGAAATAACTACGCTTGAGCAAGTCACGCTGAGGTTGTAAGGAGATTGACCACCTGCATAGCCTTCTACAAACAAATAGTATACTCCACCACCTGCTGGTACCGTAGTAGTTACAGATTCTGTAGTGCCAGTTGTTGTGCTCTCATCCAAAGTAGAACCACTGCCTGGTTCACAGACATCGCGTAGTAGCAAGTCTAAGTCTTCTCCACCATTCGCCCATGTCATTGTAATAGTAAGTGCGCCTGGGCCTGCTACGATTTCATAGACATTTTCTGGACCAGTGTAGCTATAAGTTGCTCCTGTATAAGAAGAAAAATCGGTACGTGAGCCTACATTGGTATCTGCCTTATTATCTCCACAATTTAGTACTCGCTGAAAATCGCAGGTAGTTGGAGGTGGAGGACAAGTGATAGTTAGGTCGAAAGCAGCTGTTGCATTGTCACGTCCATCTATCATGATATAGTAATTAACGCCAGCCGTAAGTGCAATCATGATTTGCTCATCCGCGCCTGCTCCACCTGTATTACTACTTGCGATTTCAGTTGCTGGATCACAATCACTTAATAAAAACAGTCCCAAGTCAGCAGTACCCGTATTGGTCAAATCAATCGTAATCACATCTGTAACATTCGGGCTGAACGCAAATATGAATTCATTGCCTGTCCAGTTGTTATCGCCATTATGCGTATCAAATACATCATCTCCATTAGCAGTATCTGCTGAGGAACTGCCACCACAACTAATATTTGCAGGGCGCGAACAAGTACCTATATCTGGGCAGGCAGTCGGTATTTTTCCATCCATAGTCGTGTTCGTACCACCTCCTAGAGGATCTAACCAATCGCGTACTCTTCGGCGAGCATCCGTTGCACCATTATTATTCCAAGAATAAGAGAGTTTTCCATAATCGCCTTCATCAGCAGCAGGGTCGGAACAGTTGGGCTGTCCACCGTCAAAGCCACCAAAAAGCTGTCCTATAAGGCGACCATTAGAGCGGAAAAGCCCAGAACCAGAAGAACCACCTTCGGTTACAGAATGCCCATTGTCAGTAGCATCCCAATAGATACGCCAAAAGCGGTCAGTTACTACAGAGCCTGGTATAGAACTATGCGTTGCAATCTTTTTTGCATCACCTGCTGGGTGGTGAATACCTACGCCGCCTGTACCTGTATTGCCACTAGCATCGAAACCTGCAAAGTAGACATCATAGCTATCTGCTGGATTTTCATCTAGGCGAAATAGTGCAAAATCGGAAGCAGAGGAATAGTTACCTCCAGCATTGGAATTGGCTACTAAGGTCGCGCCTGAGGTAGTATCGTCAGGTACATCGCCAGAATTGGCACAGTTTGGGCGTTCAAAATTCCAGTAGAAAACGATATTAGCATTCGGGTTGGAAATAGCATCATAGCTACTATCAATACAGTGTTCTGCTGTTAGGAAATAAGGCTCGCAATTATCTGCCGTATTATTTATGAGTGTACCAGAGCAAAGTCCAGAGCCATTAATTATCATTCGCGCTACTGCCTTTTTTTCTGTTTGCCAATTGTCACCTTCGGGCGAGCAATTCACATTTACTTGGCAAACCCCAGAAGCGTTTAAGTTTTCGCTGCCGTCTTCTTTATCATTATAATGTATTGGAGGGAGACCACGATAGCCATAGGATATTTGAGCAATTTGAATCACCCCTTGTCCTGCTACAGTAGCAGGCTCATAATATTCCAGAATCGCTGACTCGCTATCTAGTATTTCGGTGGCAAATAAGCGACTTGCACGATTATTGCGCGTGGTATAGCCCCCCAATACATGGGTGTTGTCAGGGCTATAAATATAGAAGGTTGCTCCAGGCGGCATGTAGAAATCGCTGTATAAAAAATTCGTAGAAATTGCACCTGGACAGGTGATTTTAAGTCTCCAAAGACGGTCGCCATTTGGAAGCGTTCGCCAAACACCTGAGTTTTCTAAATTATGATTCACTTTAAAAGGAATAGCGAAACGATAAGGTACATTCTGTTGATCACGGATGGCATCTTCTGCTCGTACAGCTACCAAATCAATAACATCAGTAGTAATTTCAGGAATATTTGCACGGCTTAAATTTGTATTGAAGCTATAAGGTGTGCCGTGCGTACTTAACTGAGCATAAGAAGTACCTATGCATAGGCATAAAAAAAATACCCCAAGCAATTTTAAAAACTTGGGTGCACCGAGTGTAAAGGTAGTCATTAGTAATTATGTTTTTAAGGAACGAAGGAAAACAAACACTATGAATTCAGACTTAATAATTTCGCCTTTGTTCCTAAGCTACTGCAAATAATACGCAAATAAATATTTGATATGCTATAAATCGAATTGTTGTATGTATTGATTTAATAGTCAATATTTTATGTGTCTTGCAATGAATCTAGTGATTGCAAAATGTGACCAAATTCAGTTTAGAGCATGAGTACTTATTTTCTTGCAGATATTGAGAATATTCCCGTCTTTTAGACAAGAACAAAAGGTAATTATGATTTGCAGTAAATATAAAATACGTTATGTGAAAATAAAATCGAAACAAATATATATTATTTTTTACGATATTTTAAAAGAATTGAAGGTATACTTCTAAGAGGCTAACTATTTTTATTGGGTATTTTTTTTGTTAGCAAAATAAACTAAAGGAGCGAATAAAAGAGGATATAA
>JAHDCQ010000177.1 GCA_020629845.1 Saprospiraceae bacterium
AACAGCACTAAGAATATAACAAAAGCCTTGTAAGACATTGTTTTGCAAGGCTTTTGCATTTATATGCTGAATCTTAAATGGTTTTTATTCGTTTAAAGACTCGACTTCCACAAGAGTTATAGGGGAGGAGGTGTTTTACCACTCTGCCATGATAGCTTTAATTTGCATCCAAAATATTTTCATATATTGGATTTTTAAGTAACTCAGACTAGCACAATAAACGATGAACTTCAATGAAGATTCGAGGGTAAAACTCCCTTCTATATTACACCTGACACGATTGGGTTATCAGTACCTCTCCTTGAAAAATGCGCGTTGGGATGAGCAAACCAATATTTTTACAAATATCTTCCGTTCTTCGATTAAGAAAATTAATGATGGTATAGACGAGACAGCAATCAATCGTCTATTGGTAGAGATTCGCTTGGAACTAGAATATGACGATTTAGGTAAAGCATTCTACGAGCGTTTGACAAGACAATCGGGAACTATGCTGATTGACTTTGAGAACTTTGAACGTAACACCTTTCATGTTGTAACTGAATTGACCTATAAAAATGAAGATGAGGAATTTAGACCTGATGTAATTATCCTAGTAAATGGGATGCCTCTGGTGTTCATAGAAGTGAAGAAACCTAACAATAGGGATGGAGTAATAGCAGAACGCAGACGCATCAATAAACGCTTTCAGAATAAGAAATTTAGGGGTTTTGTCAATATCACGCAGTTTATGATTTTCTCCAACAATATGGAGTATGATGTAAATGCGATTCAGCCAATACAAGGAGTTTTTTATGCTTCTCCGTCTTATTACAAGCCTATTTTCAATTACTTTAGAGAGGAAGAAGAACTGGATTTATCTAAACTACTCACAGACCAAGATGATGATTTAGAAACCGCTATTCTGAAAGATAACAATCTAGCATCTATAAAGCATACGGCTGAATTTAAGAGGAACAAACAAGCCGATAAACCCACTAATCGAATATTGACTTCGCTATTGAGTAAAGATAGATTAGCGTTCTTGTTGAGGTACTCCATAGCCTACGTAAAAACGAAGGATGGCTTGCAGAAACATATTATGCGCTATCCGCAACTGTTTGCGACTAAAGCAATTGCTAGAAAGCTAGATGAAGGCACACGCAAAGGTATCATTTGGCACACACAAGGAAGTGGAAAAACGGCTTTGGCTTATTTCAATGTGGCATATCTGACAGCTTATTTTCAGCAGCAAAACATCATACCCAAGTTCTACTTTATTGTAGATCGCTTGGATTTATTGAAGCAAGCTAAACGAGAGTTTTTAGCCAGAGGTCTAAGTGTCCATACCGTCAATTCTAAAGATGAATTTGCAAAGGACATCAAGAAAGTAACTACACTACATAATCTCACGGGCAAGCCTGAAATAACGGTGGTAAACATCCACAAGTTTAGTAAGGATTCGAGTGTGGTTAAGAAACAAGATTATGATGTCAAGATACAGAGCATCTATTTTTTAGATGAAGTACACCGAAGCTACAATCCCAAAGGAAGTTTCTTAGCTAATTTGTTTCAATCGGATACGAACTCTATCAAAATAGGTTTGACAGGTACGCCTTTGATTAGCAAAGATTATTACTCCAAACATCTATTTGGCGATTACATTCATAAATACTATTACAATGCCTCTATTGCAGATGGCTACACCCTGAAACTGATACGAGAGGAAATAGAAAGCAACTACAAAATAAGACTGAAACAAGCCCTAGAAAAAATTGAAGTCTTAGAGGGCGACATCAGTAAGCGAGAAGTCTATGCACACCCACAGTTTGTAGAGCCAATGTTAGACTACATTATCAAAGACCTAGAAAATAGCAGAATAGCGCACAATGATAATTCGATAGGTGGCATGGTTGTTTGCGATAGCTCCGACCAAGCTAAAATGATGTTTGAGATTTTTACGAGCAAAAATACTGCTGAAAAAACCGAACAGTATCCTTTGGGGCAAGCGGCTGAACTAAGAGTAAGCTATCGAAATAAGCAAAAACTAGGCAGTAAAGTAACATCTGCGGCACTTATATTGCATGATGTGGGCAGTAAAGAGGAGATAGACGAAAAAGTAACGGCTTTCAAAGAGGGAAAAATTGATTTCCTATTTGTGTATAATATGCTACTGACGGGCTTTGACGCACCTCGCTTGAAAAAACTTTACATTGGTAGGCTAATCAAAAAGCATAACTTACTTCAAACCCTCACTAGAGTCAATCGTACCTATAAGGAGTTTCGATATGGCTATGTAGTGGATTTCGCGGACATCCGAAAAGAATTTGATGCAACCAACAAAGCCTATTTCGATGAATTACAATCGGAGCTAGGGGATGAAATGGAATCCTACTCCGAACTTTTCAAGTCGAAAGAGGAGATAGAAGCAGAAATTGAAGAAATAAAGGACATCCTATTTCAGTATGATACGCAAGACAAGGAGCTATTTTCTGAGCAAATTAGTGTAATAGAAGACCGAAAGAAAGTGCTAGAAGTTGTAAAAGCTTTGGGTAATGCAAAGAGTCTTTACAATCTCATCCGTTTGTTTGGGCATTATGAGCTGCTCGAAAAAATAGATTTCAATACGCTGAATAGACTCTATATCGAAGCCAATAATCACCTCAATTTTTTAAATCAAAAAGAAGCCCTAGAAAATAAGACGGATACCACAAATTTGCTTAATATCGCCCTAGAAGATGTTATCTTTTCTTTTGTAAAAGTCGGAGAAGAAGAATTGATATTGGCTGATAAGCTAAAAGATACTCTCCGAAAAACAAGAGAGGCGATGGCAGGGAATTTTGATAAAAAAGACCCAAAATTCACCTCTTTATACGCAGAATTGGAACGTCTATTCAAGCATAAGAAGCTGAACGAAGTGACACAAGAAGATATGCGGAACAATATCGGAGAATTGAACGCTATTCATAAAAGGACAAAAGAACTTAATCGCACCAATGCGCTACTGAAAGCCAAATATGAGCAGGACGAAAAGTACGCCCGCATACATAAGCGATTGATGGCAAAAGACGAACTTTCGGTGAAAGAACGCAAGCTGTTTGAAGCTCTGAAAGGTGTGAAAGATAAACTTGACGAACAACTCATAAACAATAGTAAAGTCATCGAAAATGAAGGTTTTTTTAATAGCATGAGTATGCGGCTGATGCTACAAGAGTTTAAGCAGAAAAACAAAATAGAACTGGATATGGACACGGCTAAATACATCAATCATTTGCTAGTGAATGAATACATGAATGAGGCTAGAGCGTAGTAGTTTTCGTTGTAAAATTCTATTGCTCCGTCCTTTAGGGCGGAGATATTTATAAAGAAAGAAAATGGGCTTTAGCCCACCACCGATACGCGGTTTTAGGCTAAAGCCAAAATTTTACCTTTATTTGTCCCCAAGCTGAAGCATGGGGCAAATGAAATGCGGAGGCTTTCCGTCATTTTGTGCTGGAGATAGCACTTGCCACAAACAATAAATATGAACGATACGCTGGTATTTGAACAGCAAACCAAAGAACTCATTGATGACCTAAAGGGCATTTGTGCCAACTATGGTTTAGGCAACGATGGCAATGAGTTCAAGATTATAACACAGGTATTTCTCTACAAATTCATCAATGATAAATTTGCGTACGAGGTCAAAAAAGCAGACGAGCAAATAGCAAAAGCGGAAAGCTGGGAAGAAGCCCTAGCAAAACTCTCCGCAGATGACTATGAAATGCTCACTTCTATGTTACCTGCAAATACAGCTAAACTAAAACCAAAGCAATTTATTTCTCATTTAGCTAAGCAAGCTAATGATGATTTTGCAGACTTATTCGATAACACACTTATAGATATTGCCGCGCAGAATAATGACATCTTTTCCATAAAAACTGCCGAGAATAGCAGTATTGTTTTGTTTGAAGCGGTTAGCAAATATATCATAGAGGAAAACAAGCGCGACCTCTTCTGTAAAGCCATTATTGGCAAACTGATAGGTTTTAGTTTTGAAAAGGTATTCGAGCAGAAATATGATTTCTTTGCTACCATATTTGAGTACCTTATCAAGGATTACAACAAAGACGGTGGCGGCAAATATGCCGAATATTACACCCCACATGCCGTAGCGAAAATAATAGCTGCCGTGCTAGTGACCGAGGAAGTAAAAAGCGTAACTTGCTACGACCCTGCCGCAGGTTCGGGGCGATTGCTGATGGATTTGGCACACGAAATAGGTGACGAAAAGTGTACGCTCTATTCGCAAGATATTTCTCAGAAATCAACGAGCCTATTGCGACTCAATCTGATACTGAACAATCTCGTACATTCCATACAGAACATCACACAAGGGAACACCATGCTAGAGCCGTTTTTTAAGGAAGATGGCGATTTGATGAAGTTTGACTATATCGTTTCTAATCCACCTTTTAAACTGGATTTTAGCGATTTCAGAAACGATTTAGATACCAAAGAAAATAGCGAACGCTTTGCTGCGGGCATACCAAATATACCCAATAAAGCAAAGGATAAAATGGCAATTTACAGCCTGTTCATACAGCATATTATGTACTCGCTGAATGACGAAAACGGCAAAGCTGCCATAGTTGTACCAACGGGTTTTATAACTGCCCAAACGGGTATAGATAAGCGCATACGCCAAAAACTGGTAGCAGAACGCTGGTTGAGTGGCGTGATCTCTATGCCAAGCAATATTTTTGCGACCACAGGCACGAATGTCTCTATTTTGTTTTTGGATAAAGGCAATAAAAACAAGGTGGTGCTGATGGATGCCTCTGGACTAGGCGAAAAAGTGAAAGAAGGCAAAAACCAGAAAACCGTACTAGCAGCCGAAGACGAACAGCACATTATTGATACCTACAATAAGCAAGTCCCCGAAGATGACTTTAGTGTGGTGGTGAGCTATGAAGAAATAGCGGAAAAAAATTACTCGCTTAGTGCAGGGCAGTATTTTGAGGTGAAAATTGAATATGTGGATATTACGAAGGAGGAGTTTGAGGAGAAAATGAAAAAACACAAGTCGCAACTTACAAACTTATTCGATGAATCACTATCCGTACAAAATCAAATTTTAAAATCCTTAGAAAGTTTAAAGTATGAAAATTGAGGAATTGAAAAACCTCGCTACAAAAATTTCAAGTGGGCTTACGCCTTTAAGGTCTAATCCTAATTTTTGGGATTCAAGAGATATTCCTTGGGTGAAAACAGAGCAACTTGGAGTCAAAAATATATATGATGCCAATGAATATATATCAAAAGAGGCTTTGGATGGAACAACAATAAAATTAAATCCTATCAATACTATATCAGTTGCGATGTATGGGGAGGGTAAAACAAGAGGAAGTGTTTCAATTCTAAAGAAGCAAATGACAACAAATCAGGCTTGTTGTAATATCGTTATAAACGAAGATTTAGCAGACCATGAATATGTGTATTATTTTTTAAAGACACAATATCAGAATCTAAGGAATCTATCTTCAGGCGTTAGAAAAAATTTAAACTCTAATGATATTAAAAGCTATAAAATCAATCTGCCAGAATCATTATCAGAGCAAAAAAAAATAGCTAATGTCCTCTCGGCTTTAGACGAAAAAATCGAACTCAACAAGCGCATTAATGCGGAACTAGAAGCAATGGCAAAACTGATTTATGACTATTGGTTTGTGCAGTTTGATTTTCCAAATGAAGAAGGCAAGCCCTATAAATCCTCTGGTGGTGCAATGGTTTATAATGAGGTTTTGAAACGGGGAATTCCTGTGGGATGGAAAGATGGACAATTTGGTGAATATGCCAAAGTGAGTTCTGGTTTTGCGTTTAAGTCTTCTTGGTGGCAAGAAAGTGGCATACCAGTGCTGAAAATAAAAGATATAAATGAAGATTATACACTAAATCTATCTGACCTATCTTTTGTTGATGAAAAAAACACTCAAAAAGCTGAAAAATATAGAAGTAAAAAAGGTGATTTAGTTATTGCAATGACTGGTGCAACTATTGGTAAATTTGGAGTTATTCCTGAAACAGAAAAGCCTATTTTCATTAATCAAAGAGTCGGTTTATACAAATTAGGGGATAAGCCATTGGAGAAAATTCCATTCTTGATTAATTCAATGCGGCAAGATTTTTTCAGACAAAAGATATTTCAAGTAGCAGGTGGTGCAGCACAACCGAATATAAGTGGCGAACAACTAGATAAATTACCAATAATAAAACCTAACTCTGAAATACTGGATAAGTATAACCAAATGCAAAAGCCTGTTTACGAAAAAATACTATCAAATATTCAAGCAAACCAAGAACTCTCCAACTTACGAGATTGGCTATTACCCATGCTGATGAATGGGCAGGTGCAGGTGGGATGAAAATAGCTTGGCATTACAACTCAACGCGCAGTTACTGATTCCCCATCTTCTGCCGAGCCGCCACAATAGCTTTATGCAAGCGGTCTTTTAGTACCTGTGGGGAGGGGAGTTGCGTCAAATACTCTGCCACTCTGATATTGGATTTATCGAGTTGTAGCAATTCCACGTGTTCTTCGTTCTTGCCTGTGCATAGCACCAAACCAATAGGCGCGTTTTCGCCCTCTATCTGTTCGTACTTCTCCAAGTACCGTAAATACAACTCCATCTGTCCCTTATAGCCCGCTTCAAACTCGCCTATTTTTAAATCAATAGCCACCAAACATTTTAGTCGTCTATGATAAAACAAGAGGTCTATATAGTAATCCCGATTGTCAATAACAATTCGCTTCTGACGCGCTATAAAAGCAAAATCAACGCCTAATTCGATTAGAAAATGTTGCAGTTCGTTGAGGATTGCCGTTTCCAAATCTCGTTCAGAATAGGTATTGGATAAGCCCAAGAAATCCAATAGATAAGGGTCTTTGAAAACTATTTCTTGGTTCACTTGCTTTTCTTCTCTCAATAGCTTGAGGTCATTTTCAATCGTTTTTTCTGGTAGTCTGGACAAGGCAGTACGCTCATACAGCATGGATTTTATACGTTCTTGCATCCTGCGGACACTCCATTTTTCTAGTCTTGCCAATTCTAAATAGAAGCTTCTTTTCAACTCATCATCCATATAAATGAGTAGCCGAATATGTGACCAACTCAATTCTCTACACACTGTGTAGAGTTTTTCTTCTGTTCCAAATACTTCATAAAATCGTAAGCAATGCCTCAGTTGTTGGCTACTCCAACCTTTACCGTATTTTTCCGTCAGATACTTGGAGAGTTTAGGAATAAGCTGCTTACCATAATCGGCTCGTTTATGCTGAAGAACATCTCTTTGAATACGCTCTCCGACTTTCCAGTTGAGTAGGCTCAACTCTTGATTGACCACCTGAATTGCTTTGGCTTTGGACTGTTCTATGTATTGTCCAATTTCTTCAAACAAGTCCTTATTTTGCGGTTGTTTTTCCATAATTTTCTGCTGTCTCTGCTCCTTCGCGTTTGCTATGTAAAAGTATATGCCCAATAAATCAATAAGGCTTGAATAGGCAAGCGAATAAGGGTTGGAATAACCATCTTTTTCTTCCGTAAGGCTTTTTGAAAGTGATAAATATTGGCAGGAAAGACCGCTACCAGCAACGCAATAATTCCCCAAGCAGCATAGCTCCGTGTGGCAGGAATAAGTACGGCTATACCTAGCGCAATTTCGATTACGCCCACTATAATATTTACTTTTTCGGGTTCAGGTACCCACTTAGGCGTAATGCTAAGAAAAAACTTAGGTATCCGAAAATGGCTAATACCTGCATAAATATAGAGTGCAGCCATGAGTAGGAGCGAAATGAGTTGTAAAGTTGGCATATGTTTTGATTCTGCAATGTTTATCGCATGCTAAATTTACGCTAAAAAAATACATTATTCAATTCTGTTGATGATTTTTAGCTTCGTAAAGATAAAACAAAACCCCTCGCACATCGCACGAGAGGTTTCGCATACACAATAATCTTTATCTTAGAAGCGTCGGGGAAAAAATTAAGACGCTTTAAACTTCTTCAAAGATTCCGTCAAACGTGGTACTACATCAAACAAATCTGCTACTACGCCATAGTCTGCCGCTTTGAAAAACGGAGCTTCTGGGTCTTTGTTGATTACCACGATGGTCTTGCTACTATTCACACCTGCTAGGTGCTGAATCGCGCCAGAAATACCAATTGCAATGTACAGATTCGGACGAATCGCAACACCCGTTTGTCCCACATGTTCGTGGTGTGGTCGCCAATCACTATCGGCTACTGGACGCGAACAAGCTGTGGTTGCACCCATCACCGTTGCCAATTCTTCGATAATACCCCAATTGTCGGGGCCTTTCATGCCACGTCCTGCGGATACTACCAACTCTGCCTCTGGCAATGGCACTACGCCTTCCACACGCTTCACTTCCTTCACACGCACTCTAGGTGCAGGCACATCTACATCCAAGCTTTCCACTGCTACTGCTGCGCCTGTCGCTTCTGGCTGAATAGAATTACCCATTACAGAAAGTACTTTCTTATCCGCACTCACCTCATAAGTAGCGAATGCTTTACCTGAAAATACAGGTTTACGCACTTTGAACGAGCCATCGTTAGTAGGCACAGCGTTTACTGCCGCTACTGCGCCTGCCTTCATACGTGCCGCCAAGCGACCCATCAAAGACTTTCCAGTAGACGAGTGGCTTAAAATGACCACGCTTGCCCCTATTTTATCTGCCGCGCCTGCAATAGCCGCCGTATACACTTGACTATCGAAATTTGCCAAATGGTCGCTTTTGAGTTGATAGACTTTACTTGCGCCATACTCGCCCAATTGCCCCGCATTATCTGCCTCACCGAGTACTACTGCCGCACAATCTGTGCCTAGTACTGCAGCCGTCTTCGCGCCATAAGTCACCGCCTCGAAAGCTGCTTTTTTGAATCCACCTTTTACAGTTTCTGCAAATACTAAAACCATCTTATATGAATTGGAAATTGAAAATTGAAAATGGATAATGTCCCTTCAATTTTCAATTTTTAATTATCAATTAATTAAATCGCTTTCGCTTCCTCGTGCAACAAACGCACTAGCTCATCCATATTTTCTGGATCAACCAATTTTACGCCTGTTTTCGCAGGAGGCAATTCGTAGTGTACTGCTTTTTCTGTTTCCTCAAAAGCTGCTGGTTCTACTACTTTTAGTGGCTTACGCTTTGCCATCATGATACCACGCATATTCGGGATGCGTTGCTCAGCCATTCCTTTAGACGCACTCACTACGAAAGGTGTATCTACTTCCACTACTTCCGCGCCACCTTCTATGTCGCGCGTGATAGTTGCGGTGTTTCCAGCCACATCCATGTGCGTACCATAGGATACAAATGGCATATCTAACAATTCTGCCAACATTGCGCCTACAGAAGAGTTGTTATAGTTAATCGTTTCTTTACCAGTGAAAACGATGTCGTAGCCTTCTGCTTTTGCGTGTGCTGCGATTTGTGTCGCCACGAAAGCAGGACTTGACGCTTCTGCGTTGATGCGCACTGCATTATCTGCACCAATTGCCAATGCCTTACGGATATCCGTATCATTTGCTGCTGGCCCTACATGAATAGCGGTTACTGTACCACCCAATTGTTCTTTTAACTCAATTGCGCGCACCAATGCATACCACTCATCGTACGGATTCAAGATGTATTTCACGCCATCGGTGTTGAATGTTGCACCACCGTCTTTGAATGTGATTTTTGTAGTGGTGTCTGGAACTCTACTCACACAAACTAATAACTTCATATTAATCTTGTATATGTGTATTGAGATATGAGATAGGAGATATGAGATAGGAGACTTTTTGCAAAAATAGTCTTAATCTAACATCTAATCTCTACTCCATACATTGTATTAATTACTTGTAATTTCTCTAACGGAACGCGAAAATACAACATCAGTTGCAAAATCTTATTCTGATTAGCGAATTTTCGCTAAAAATGACAAATTTTCAATTTAGAACCGTAGAATGAGCAATGTAGAATGGAGAAGTAAAATTTGACAAAGGCAAAATTTCCTGATTATTTCTACATTTTACATTTCGTGCTTCTGCATTCTATATTGCTAGATAATTTCTTCAAACTCATCTTCTTCCACAGGTGGTAAATAGCGGCTTAGGGCAGCTATTTTGCTTTGGTGCATTTTGGTTAAATGTGCTTCTACATCGGCGATAAATTCGGCATCCACAATTTTTTGAATGTGTTCGATGCTGGAAATATTCTCGCTTTCGCGGAATTTGTAAGTTTCTTCATAGAGTCCCGATTCAAATTTGACCGAAAGGCGGTTGTTCATCTTGAATACTGTGATTTTTAGATTAGGGTGTTCTATGTAGCCTATTATTCGCATAAAATTATCTTTAATTGGATTTGGATGAAATTTTAGTCCAACTTCATTCGCATTTCTGTAAGCAATGCTCTAAAACCTGTCTTTTCATAAGCTTGAACCGCACTTTCATTTTCACTATAAACATCTAGGCGTACTTCTTTGAGATTCTTTGATTTTGCCCAATCTAGTAGTGCTTGCATGAGTATACGATTCACGCCCTTTCTTCGATGCTCAGGTTTTACATACATAAAGCCTAAATAAGCGTGTTTTTCTGGCACTTCTATACTTCTGGAAGCTTTAATTTTGGCATAGCCCGAAGCAATAATCTCTTCTTCAAGTACGGCTACGAGTACTTCAACATTTGGGTCTTTTACATAAGCTGCTAAATCGTAATAATTAATTTCTCCAGCCTTTAGTGTGGGGTTATAGGGGCGTTCTGCTTCCACAATTCCCTGCTCAAAAGCATAAAGAATAGGCAAATCATCGAGAGTGGCAGCGCGATATGTTATTTTCGACATATTCTATTTCTTATTCTATTGCATGATATTCTTCGTTAATAAAGTATAGATTTTCTGCAATTCAGGGTCAAATTCCAAGTAGTCCAAATGTCGCTGAATCGTACTTTCATCTTTCCGAACAGCAGGGCCAGTTTGTACATCTTTAGG
>JAHDCQ010000178.1 GCA_020629845.1 Saprospiraceae bacterium
AGGCTTTGCCTTTTTGCACTTTTCTGTTCCAAATGCCTACTTCTGCGGATATGGCGGCATTGAAACTTCCAAGTTCTCCACCTTTTAGGGGTAGAATGAGGAGGTTGCTGTTTGCGTCGCGCTCGAAGGCTAGATCTTTATTCATTCGGCAGACTTGGTAGAAGTCTGTTTGGGTGAGGGGTTTTGGGAGTTTTAGTGTTCGTGTGTTGTTCATATCGCTAGTAAACATAATCAGGGTTTAAAGTTGCTGCTGTTAAACGTGCTTTCACTTCATCAAAAGAAACTTGACGCTTTAGCACAGGGTATTCAATCTCAAAATCTATATCCTCAAAATAGGTGAGTCCTTTTAATGGCACAACAGGATTTGCTCTTGGATATTTTTCTTGAAAGGCATCCAACATCGTCTTCAAACTTATCTGCTCCAAGAGGAAGTACATGTCATAAAAATCCTTTTGCCGATTACCACTATGTGCAATAGCATTGAGTTTCATCGCTGCAATATCAACTATAGAAGCTAGCCGCACCGCTTCTTCCTCAATCAAGGCTTGCACTAAAGGATAAGGATGCGTAATAAAATCAACTTTCACATCTTCAATAAAACCCTTTAGTGTGTTAGGGGCAATGAAGTCAGCATAAAAGCCATAGTTGATACTAAGGTGATTTTGTAGAATTTGCGTATCAAAATTAGTTTGCGTGAATAAATCTAAATCAATGGATAAGCGATGTCCAATTTGCAAAGCCAAAGCCGTACCACCAACTAAAAAGTAGTCTTTGAACATCACATCTTGCTGCAATTGCTCTAGTAGCTGCAACGTTCTAGGCAGGATAATATCAGCGTCTTGGATAATCAATTGACAAATGCGGATTGTAAGAAAAGTGTAGTGAATTGTTTGTTCTTCCTATCTAAGCGCGTACTTTTTACAGCTACTTCTTGGATTTTGGGCTTGCCATAAAAACGAATAATTTCGCGCCAATCTTGAAAATTACCACGTTCTATCACACGCTCTATTACTACTGTAGCGAGTTTCGTAAAATTGACACGCTGCCAATTATACTCCCACAACAAGTGCTTTCTGATATTTGGATTCGTTTTTGTCATGTGTTCAAGATACGGATATTTTGAGAATTTTACTAGAGAAATGTTTGTCTTTTTGGACTTGTTTGATGTGTGGGTAAGGCTTTCCAGCGTTCTATTGCTATCCAAGCAGTATCTGGCCCGCGTACGGAGCTATCAAGCAGTCTTTAAACTACTCCAATTTCTTCCTATCTTTGCAAAAAACAAACCGATATGCACGACGACAAAAAAACTGCTGATGTCAAGCTCTCCGATGGCACAATTATCAAAATGGAATACGCTTCGCAAGGTGGCAGACGACAAGTTGGCAAAGATCTCCACGTGCCAGTAGACTTCCATGAAGTATTCGCGACTGTAAAAACGCTAGCAAGTGATATGCAAGGACTCGTTCAGCAATCCAAAGCGAGAAAGGCGACCGTAGAGTTTGGAGTAGAACTATCCGCAGGAACAGGGAAGCTGACAGAGTTGATTGTCAAAGGCTCTGGTAAAGCGACTTTCAAATTTACTTTTGAGTGGGAAACAACAGAAACACGCGACCTAAAATAAAAACTATAAATGTACGCCAATTCCGCCCAAACACAATTTCAGGAAATTGCTAAAAGTGCAAGTGTCAAAATATGCAGTGAATATGATGTATTATTAGGTTCCGGATTTTTTGTATTGCCTCATGTGGTGTTGACCTGTTGGCATGTTATTGAAAATTCGGATACACGCTTACGACTTTATACTAAGAAAGGTCGTGAACTCAATCTGCAAGCAGCAATAGAAAAAATAGAAATTGTACCCGAAAGCGACCTTGCTTTAATACATCTAAAGAAAGATGACAAACAAGCCGAGCAATTTTGTTTATGGCTGGATGATAAGGCGAATCCTGAACATCCTTGTTATACCTTTGGATATAGCAGTGAGTTTGAGAATGGCGACAGCATACTCACCTCCTACGTAGAGCGTGTGAGCGATGACCGCCAATGGCATAAAGTAAAGAATGACCGCATTACTAGCGGATTTAGTGGTAGCGCATTGATTAATTTACGCTATGGTAATGCGCTAGGTGTTATCAGCGAGAGTTTAGATACGAATAGAAATCTAGGTGGTGTGGCGATTCCAACGGATGTTATTTTTGAAAACTTCCGCTGGCTAAAAGCTACCCAAAACGATTACTTCCAAAAACACCTACTTTGGAAAAGCATAAAAAGGCGATTAGCTTTTGACTACGAAGAAGTGGATGGCGTTGAACGAATAGATGAACTCTTTCTAGCTTACCAAAGCGAAAGCCCTCAACGCGCCTTTATACCCGACGACTTTTACCTTGCCAACCCTAGCGCGCAGTGGTGGGGCATTATACACGACTTAGCGATTGATAAAAGCATTTTCCCTGCTATTACCGAATCCATAGCCACGCGCTTTCATTTGGCATATCCCATTGCAGCAATACTATATGGCAGTGGTGGCATGGGCAAAAGCACCACTGCCCGTAAACTGCTCTACCATTTTCATAAAGACTATGAATGTTGGTGGATAGATGACCAATTGGATATTGATAATTGCGCTACTTTTTTTGAACATTTACTCCCTGAATTACTCTCCGATAGCCAAGCCAAACTTTTGGTACTGGACGATTGGGGAAAGCTAGATGAAGGCGTAAAAAGAAAGTTCAAGAGTGTTTTTAACCAAATTCGCAAGCAACAATTAACTCAGATCAAGTTTATCATAACGACTAAATCGAAGAATTTAGAAAATATAGCTCGAGAATGGCGAACTCCTGATACAGATTTCCACTTCAGTCAAGATAAAAAACTTTTAATTGATAATGAGCGACTAGTTAACAAACTAAAGACTAATGTAAATGACAAAATTGAATTCCCTATTTCGGATGATCTAATTGCGAAGGCAAAACCTTTTCACTTGCTTTTTATACTGTTTAGAACATTCAGGAATAAAGACATCCAGAAAAAATTGTTTAGCAAATTATATAATGCAAAAGGGTATTTTGATTCTATCATAGAGCATGATATTAAACTCCTGTATGATAAGAATAAGGGGTTAGCTTACACTATGATTTTTTTAGCTTATGTCCAAAAGAAGTTTAGACGGAATATTAGCAAGATAAGCTTCTTACAAATGGCCGATTACTTCGGTAAAAACAATTATAGCTATACAGAAAACTATCAAAACAAAAAGACAAGTGAATGGAAAACTTTAGGATTTTATCTTTCAGAAAAAAAATCTAACCGATGGGGAGCATTTCTATCGATTAGCAAAGATGAGTTTATCAATTCTATTTTAAAAGTTCAATTGAGCAATTATAGTGCAAAAGAGTATTTGGAAGAATGTAAAATAGAAGCAGTAAATTATTTGATTAATTCTGGAAGCGAAGCATCAGCATCAAACTTTGCTTATTTATTTTCTATGAAAGAAAAACTGCTTGATAAAAAAGCAGTTTTGAATAAAATGGTACAAACTCAAAATCGAAATTTTGATTTTTTAAGAATCTTGTTTGAGTCCCAAGAGTTCTCCTTAAAAGAAAGAATAGATTGGAAGACGGAAATAGAACGATATCATAATGAATTAAACGACCTTGACGAATATTCAAAACTATGTTGGTTGACTTTTGCTGTGAATGATGAAAACCCTATTGGTACAGAGGGTAAAGAAAAAATCAAGAACTTCATATTTTCTAATCGCAAGTCTAAGATAATCAAAAGAAGAATAAGAAGTCTGCTCAAAATTTCTCCCAATGCAGCTTATGTTCTACAGGATTTTATTTTAAATGAAACCTCCGATAGAAACCTAGTTGTTTATTACATAGACAGGCTTTTACCTAATTCCGTAGAATCACTTAATATAGCAGAAAAGATACTTGATAAGTATAATCAAGACTCGGAAATTACTTTTAAATGTCTTAAATTATTAAAGAATAGACCTGAAAGAGCTATACCTATTGCTGAAAAAATCTTATATAAAACAACTTCAAAAAATGTGGTAATAATTTGTTTAAAGACCTTATCTTCAAAACCTAATGTAGCAAAATATCATCTTGAAAATACTTTGCGGAAATTTATTGACAAAAACGTAATCAAAAACCAAGATATTATTTGCTTTTGTCTAAAAAGATTATCGCCAAATCCTGAAATAGCACTTCCCTTTGCTAAAGAATTATTGGAAAATCAGACTTTTTCTTTCTCGGAAGTAACTAGCAATTGTCTAAAAATTATATCCAAAGCTGAGCCAACTATTGCCATTAATATGACCCAAAGGCTACTAGAAACAGAAAATTCAACAAAAATTATTTGCGGCTTTCTAGAAGCATTAGAATCAGATACAGAAGTAGCAATTCTTATGGCGCAAAAATTTATTAAGATGGCAAATTCTGAGTTAATCACTCTTGCCTGTATTAAAATTCTAAGCTTAGAGCCTGATATTGCCATTCCTTTTGCAAAGGAAATTATAAAAATAAGAGATATTTCTATTGATTTGAAAATTACCTGTTTGAAGATAATTGAAACAGAAATTGATGTTGTAGTGCCTATCGCAATTAATATCCTTAGTGATGAGGAAAATCCACAAGGTGTTATTTGTACGTGTTTAAGAGTCTTAAAATCAAAGCCTGACACTGCCATTCTTATGGCACGCAAATTTATAGAATCTGAATATGAGAGTGTACAATGTACTTGTCTTAGATTATTAGATGAAACGGATAAAGAACTTGCTATTTCCTTTGCTAAAGAAATAATAGATAGAGAAAATAATCCATCAAGTGTAATATGTACGTGTCTAAGAGTATTAGCAAATCGACCTTTGATTGCTATTCCTATTGCTAATAGATTCATTGCTGAAATCAATAGCCCAGAAGTGATTTCTGCATGCCTAAAAATATTATCGGACAAACAAAAAGGTCGAGAATATGCCTTCAATATTTTATCAGAATGGCAATCGCAAAATCAAGACTTAGTTGCTCTTAGTTTGGGGATAACTTCTGATAAAGATGTTGTAGAAAAAGTAATATCGGAAGTAGTACAATCTCCTGAAGAATATGGCCGACTGTATGAAAAAATAGTGCAATTTAGCCATATTGAGTCACCATCTTGGAATACCCATATTTTAGAAATTTTGAATAGTTGGGAAGATAATAAACCACGTATAGTTGCTAATAGCTTGAACCATTATGAACATGATTTAGCTTATACCAAACCTATTTGTAAAGGTGTTTTGGGTAATTGGCGAATTAGTGTAACTAGAGAAAAGTTGAAACCATTGAGAAAGCAAAATTTCTATTTCATTTTCAAAACAATGGCTCATCCAGATTTGAATAATTATACAAAGGAGGTTGTTCAAGAAATGTTGGAAGAAGAAGCTAAACGACCATATTTTTTACCAAGAGTCATTCGCGAACGCTGCTATGCTATACAAGAACATAATGAGTTCCCAGAATGGATATCAGGTTTAAATGCCAATTTACCAAAAGAGGAATAGTTTACTCCTCCTCCCACAAATCACTCAAACGCAATTCAAACCCCTCTAAAACATCTTCCCCAGAAAGTGGCGTATCAAAAGAGGGAACTAACTCAATCGTACCATTCAAGCGATAAATAAAAGTCTGTTGATTTTGTGGGTCAATGAGCCAGCCTAAGCGTACACCATTCTCGATATACATAAGCATTTTATCCTTTAGCATTTCTAAAGAATCATTTTCAGAGCGGATTTCAATGACGAAATCAGGCGAAATGTGAGCGAATTTCTTGCGGTCTTCTTTGGGAAGAGCTTTCCAACGTTCTATTGCTATCCAAGCGGTATCTGGCCCACGCACAGAGCTATCAGGTAGGGTAAAACCCGTACTGGAATCGAAGGCTTTACCTTTTCTTTCTTGTCTATTCCAAATACCAACTTCTACATTAACTTCGTGATTGAAACTACCGCCTTCCGAACCCGTTAAATCCATAATTATAATATTGCCTTTTTCATCACGTTCCATTTCTAAATCGTCATTCATTTTGCAGAACTCATAGAAATCGTCATGCGCGATTATAGTTGGTAATTTTAATGTCACTGCATTTCTCATATCACGAATTTACTCAAAATCTATTTGCTTGTCAACTTCCCCCGCAAAAATCCCCCCGTATGCGAACCCTCCACCTTTGCCAAATCTTCTGGCAAACCTTGAAACACCAAATTCCCCCCATGTTTCCCGCCATCAGGGCCAAGGTCAATTACCCAATCGGCGGATTTGATGACTTCCATATTGTGTTCTACCACGAGGACGGTATGCCCTTTCTCTACGAGGGCGTTGAGGGCATCCAATAGAATCCCCACATCGTGGAAGTGCAAGCCTGTGGTCGGTTCATCGAAAATGAAGAAGATTTTTTCTTTGGGTTTGCCTTTACCGAGGAAGCTCGCCAACTTCACGCGCTGCGCCTCGCCCCCCGATAGCGTACTGGAAGATTGTCCCAATTTCACATAGCCCAAACCCACATTTTGAAGCGGTTGCAACTTGTTTTTCACCTCGCGCACTTCTCCGAAAAACTCAATGGCTTCATCCACACTTAGGTCGAGGATGTCGAAGATATTTTTGCCTTTATATTGCACATCCAACACCTCCTGTTTGAAGCGTCGCCCTTTGCAGTCTTCGCATTCTAGGCGTACATCCGCAAGGAATTGCATTTCTATAACCTGTTCGCCTTCGCCCTTACAAGCATCGCAGCGACCGCCGTCCACATTGAAGGAAAAATGCTTGGGTTTAAAGCCGCGTATCTTCGACAATTGCTGATTCGACATCAGGTTTCGGATGGCATCGTAGGCTTTTACGTAGGTCACAGGATTGGAGCGCGAGGACTTCCCAATCGGACTTTGGTTAATCATCTCCACTTGATCAACGCGCTTCAAATCGCCCTCCAATGCCTGATGTATGCCTGGCGCGACGGGCGTAGCTTGCCCCAAATGTCGCTTCAAAGCAGGGTACAGAATTTGCTTCACCAAAGTCGTCTTTCCCGAACCCGACACGCCACACACCACCGTAAGCGTATTGAGCGGAAATTGCACATCCACACCTTTGAGGTTGTGCTGCCGTGCGCCTTTTATCCAAATCGAATTACTGAATTTACGCCGTACTTCTGGCACAGCAATTTCCATGCGTCCACTCATATATTTGGTCGTCAGACTCTCCGTTGCTTCCGTGTGGATGTCCTCATAATCGCCTGCAAACACCACCTCGCCGCCATGAATACCCGCTCGTGGCCCGATGTCAATCAAGTAGTCCGCATTGGCGATGATGTCCTCCTCATGTTCCACCACGATGACGGTATTGCCGAGGTCGCGGAGGTCTTGCAGTACCTTCACCAAGCGACTCGTATCGCGCGGATGAAGTCCAACGCTTGGTTCATCCAAAAGATACATCGAAGCCGTGAGATTGCTCCCAAGCGTGCGCGTGAGGTTGATACGCTGCGTCTCGCCCCCCGAAAGCGTGCTAGAGACGCGATTGAGGGTCAGATAATTCAGCCCGACATCAATCATAAAACGCAGCCGATGTTCGATTTCTAACAATAAGCGTTTAGCAATTTTCTGGTCGTATTCATTCAATTCCAATTGCTCGAAAAAAGGCAAGAGTTCATCAATTGGTAACTCTACCAAATCGGCTATGGTCGCATCGCCTACTTTGATGTAGAGGGCTTCTTTGCGTAAGCGTCCGCCTTCGCATTCGGGGCAGCGCGTGCGTCCGCGATAACGCGCCAACATCACACGATTTTGGATTTTATAGGTCTTTTCTTCCAGTTCTTCAAAGAACGCATGAATGCCCTCAAACTGCTTCGTGCCTTTCCACAGCATTTTGCGCTGCGCCTTCGTCAGTTCTTGGTAGGGGCGATGAATCGGGAAATCCAAAGCATCGGCATGTTTGATGACTTGCTGCTTCCACCAGCCGTATTTTTCGCCTTTCCAACAAGCAATCGCCCCTTGATAAAGCGAAAGCGAAGGGTCAGGCACGACCTTATCTTCGTCTATGCCCATAACACGCCCAAAACCCTCGCAGCGCGGACACGCTCCAAAGGGATTATTGTAATTAAACAACTGCGGACTTGGCTCGATGAAGGTAATTTCATCCAACTCAAAGCGGTTGTTAAAAGCCGCCGTTTCGCCATCTATAATTTCTACAATCGCCTCACCGAGACTCTCCTGAAAAGCCGTCTGCACCGAGTCTGCAATACGATTGATATTGTCCTCATCCTCCTGCTTCACCACGAAGCGATCAATCAAAATGCGGATGTCCTCCGCTTGGTATTCTGCCAGTGTTTTTGTGAGGTCAAAGACATCGCTTTCTAGCACTTCTTGTATTTCGTGGCGTTCGCCTTTGTAGTGCAGGCGCGTGTAGCCTTTTTGCAGCAGCAGCGTCAGTTCTTGTTGGAGGGTGCGGTCTTGGTATTGCTTTTGTAGGGGGATGAATAATTGCACTTTCGCGCCTTCGGCTTGGGCATGTATAAAATCTACGACATCGCTCACCTCATGCTTCTTCACCAATTCCCCAGACACAGGCGAATAAGTCTTGCCAATACGCGCATAAAGCAAGCGGAAATAATCATAAATTTCCGTGAGCGACCCCACCGTCGAGCGGGCATTGCGCGTACTTACTTTTTGCTCAATCGCAATCGCAGGGCAGATACCTTTGATGAAATCCACATCGGGCTTTTTCATACGCCCCAAAAACTGCCGTGCATAAGACGACAAACTCTCCACATAGCGGCGTTGCCCCTCCGCATAGAGCGTATCCATCGTAATCGAGGACTTGCCCGAACCCGATACGCCCGTCACCACCACCAACTTATTCTTTGGAATGAGCATGCTCACATTCTTCAGATTATTGGCCCGTGCGCCCTTGATGTAGATGTGTTCTTTGAGGTTGATTTGAGTTTCGTCTATTTGCTGCTGCGTATCTGTCATGGACGAAATTTAAACAGCAAAGTTAACAGATTTTTTGGGAGGGAGTTGTGGGGAAGGGGCGATACTTTTTCAGCAAAAACGATTAAATAAGTCTATCTTTGTAAAAAGCACAAGCCAATGGCATTATCACCAAGAGAGCGACAAGAATTGCTGCAAGAACTGGAATACATAAAAATCTTGCTGGACTTTCATGTCCAAAATCAGGAGCGTATTGCTATGACAGAGGAGCAGTTTGAGGAGTATGTGAATGCGGCATTGGATAGCATTATTGAAATTCGTAAGCAATTAAATGACGAACATGACCAAACATCAAATCGTACATGATTTAGTAATGCGCCTGACTTCAGATGCTGCTTTTCGGACGTTTTTTACGCTTTACCTTATGGCAGAAACAGCGACAGAGCGCAAGCGTATAGAGGAAGTATTTTGGGCAGAAGTAGAACAACTATCAGAACGCCAGCAGCAATTATTCCAAGCAGAATTCACGCGTACTTTTCTACAAATTCCTGTATTGTTGGAACAAATGCGACAGCGGGTGAAAGGACGGTGTTTGGCGGCTTAATAGGGATTCGGTAGTTTCGCAAAGCCGACAGACGAACTTGAAGTCGTCCGTCGACGAGCGCGATACTTTTTCAGCAAAAAAGCACAAATAAGCCTATCTTTGTAAAAAGCAAAGCATGAACGCAAGCTCCTCCCAAGTCGAACTCATCCGCACGATTACGGATATACGCGATGAAGATTTTTTGCAAAGCATCAAGCACTTCATTGCGCAACGCCAGTATTTGCGGAAATTTCAGGTATTTTCAGAAGTGGACTTTTGGAAAGTTATTGCTCTATTTGATTGGGAATCGGAAGGAGGTGATGATACGATACTCGTGCCTGCGGTGCAGTATTTGAGTACTTTGGATAAATCAAAAATACAGCACTTCTATGACATCCTCTCTGAAAAACTCTACCATTTGGACACCAAAGCCCATGCCAATAATTCGGTGGAAGAGGGCGCGTATTTTTCTTCGGATATGTTTTTGTATGCGCGTTGTGCAGTGCTGGCGAATGGACAGAAATTTTATGAACATATCCTTCAAAAGCCAAAGCAGTTTCCGAAAAATAGCTACTTTGAAGCCCTGCTGTCTTTGCCGCATGATGCTTACCGCTTGAAAACAGGCGAAGACTTGGAACATGCTCCTGCTTTTGTGTTTGAGACGGGTTTTAATGTCATTGGTTGGGGCGAACAAGCGATTCAGTTATGAAAAAGCCACACGGTAATTCCCTTGAAAACTCGAAGCTGCATCACCTCTACGAAATTGAGGATACCCAAGAAGAGGACATTTTCAAATATGGTATTTCTGCTGACCCTATCGAAGCAGACGGGCTTTCCAAACGCCTGCGCCGACAGATAAATTTCATGAATTTGGTAGCGGGTTTTGTGCGTTTCATTGGTAAAATTCTTATCCGCGATATTGCAGGACGACAAAAGGCTGTTGACCTAGAAGATGAACATATTGATACCTACTTTGAAAAACATGGTCGAAACCCAAGAGGCAATCTTCAAGGTGGGAAATGGAATAAATGGAAATAAGGATTTTGGTAGTGGTGTTCTTTTAGGTTGATTTGGGTTTCATCTATTTGCTGCGACTTTGTCTCTGTCATGGACTTGATTTAATCAGCAAAGTTAACAGATTTTTTGGGAGGGAGTTGTGGGAATTTCAAGAAATTTACATCACCCCAAAATCCGACATTTCACGCGCATATTTAGGAGAATAACCAAGCACAATATCTGAAATGCGCACATCCATAATACTAAGCATTTGCAAAACAAATCTATGACTTTGGAAGCTGTTTTCTTTTGATTAATAACTTAATTATGGGTACATATAAAAGTGGAAATAAAATTAACGAAAGTAAATAACAATAAATAGTGTGAAAATTATTGGGTACAGAAGCTATTTTTAGTAAAAAACTAGGCTCTTTGACAATTTTTGCAAAAAGCTTAATATACTGTAATTTGGCGAGCAAA
>JAHDCQ010000179.1 GCA_020629845.1 Saprospiraceae bacterium
TAGAAGAGACAAATAAAAAATCAGAATAACAGATGATTTTACGCAGCGAAGAACTCGTTAAAATATATGGCAGTCGGAAGGTAGTGAAAGGCGTTTCGATTGAGGTGAATCAAGGAGAAATTGTGGGTTTGCTTGGCCCGAATGGCGCAGGCAAAACGACCAGTTTCTACATGATGGTGGGCTTTGTGCAACCCAATGAAGGCCGCGTATTTTTAGATACAGAAGACATTACGGATTTGCCGATGTATCGTCGCGCTCAAAATGGCATTGGCTACTTGCCACAAGAACCCTCGGTTTTTCGCAAATTGAGCGTAGAGGACAACATCAAAGCCGTGCTAGAAATGACCAAACTCAATAAGCAAGAACGCGCGCAAAAACTCGAAGAGTTGATTGCGGAATTTAGCCTTGAAAAAGTCCGAAAAAGCAATGGAGATACGCTTTCGGGAGGGGAGCGACGACGTACGGAAATCGCACGAGCATTAGCCACCAGTCCAAAATTTATTTTATTGGACGAACCTTTCGCAGGCATTGACCCTATTGCGGTGGAGGACATTCAGTACATCGTAGCCAAACTCAAGACCAAAAATATCGGCATCCTTATCACCGATCATAATGTGCAAGAAACCCTCTCTATCACCGATCGTGCCTACTTGATGTTTGAGGGCAATATTTTAAAAGCAGGTACTGCCGAAGAATTAGCCGCCGATGAAATGGTACGAAAGGTGTATTTGGGGCAACACTTTGAATTGCGCCGAAAGGTGATAGAGGTGGATAAATAATCAATGACTGAATGAAGAATGAGCAAATGGAATTTATAATTATTCACTCATGCACCATTCTTATAGAAATCACCAAATTACGCAACATCAGTAATCATCGACTAAGCTAGACCGTTTGTTCTAATTTTACAGCCAAAACCTACTCAAAGCCCACCTTGCCAAAACTATTTTTTATAAGTTGTATAACATTTCTTAACTTGTTCGTAAGATAGAATAAGCAGCTGAAAAACGTATTAGTATAGTCTTTTAAAAATTGTACTTTTAGGTAAATACAGGTGGTTACAATTCAAAAGTGATTCTCAGACAAATCCCGTGACGAAGCCGAAGAAAAAGAAAGCACAACACTACTTTTCGGGCGTTTTTGTGCTTTCTTTTTCTTCGTCCACGGAATTTGTCTGAGAACGTCAAAAGTTTATATACTTTTGAGCTTCATAAGAGATGCTTATTCACAGCAACACACCCAGACATAAGGAACGGTACAATAATAACTTGATTATTTATTATTGAACTCATCCGAAAGGAAGTACAAAATTAAACTTTAGTTGAACTTAAACGGGATTTAATAATGATTCTAAATAGTTGTAAGCGTTCATTGGTCTTCGTTATCTTGCTTTGCTTTGGTGCTGTTACGTATGCGGCTGCCTCTACTGTAAAAGCAAAAATTAAAGGCAAAATAACAAATATGGAAAGCCTGCGCGATAGAAATATATCGGGTATGGAGCTATGGTACAAGGATTTAGCCACCAATAAGGAAGAAAAAATAAAGGTCTATGTAAATTATTCGGGGGATTTCACAGCAGAATTACCAGCCGATTTCCCAATCAATGTAGAACTGAAATACAATTGGATTTCGTCTATCATGTTCGTGGTAGAGCCGCGCCAAACCACTATTGTGCGCTGCGAAATAGACCAGGGGCGCTTGAGCAATCCACAGTTTTTTGGACCACATAAAGAACTCAACCGAGTAGTGGCCGCTTATTCCAATGAACGCATTGGACTCATCGGTCAATCGTATGCAGACCTCGCTTTAATTGTGCGACAGCCTGAAAAAGCGAAGAAAATAAGTACCGAACTTTACGAACGTATTTCGGAGGGCGTGGATAACTTGCTGATTGAAATGGATGCTGATGCACAAGCAACGCAATGGGTGCGTCAGGATATGCACTATGAATTCTATCGCAATATACTACGTGCGGAATTGGATAATGTCCGTAAAAGCCCCACCGATTTGCCCAATAACTGCTGCTTATTCTTGGATTCGCTGTTCCTCAATTTCAATCCTGCTATTATGAGCAATAGCTATATTGACTTTATCAATGAAGTGCGGAATTATCTCTACCTCAATATTTCAAAGGCGATGCACCCTACAGAATTGGCATTGAAAGAATTGAATTTCTATGAAATGAATCTTTCTAAAAGTGCTAGAGAAATTCTATTCACCAATACCGTAATGCAGCACTTGAATAGTAAAAATGAATTGCTCTTGCAATCCTTTTTGCCTTTGCATCTAAAAGAAGTCAAGAATCGGAGCTTTAAAAGTCGAGTGACCGCAGCTTATGATAAAATCAAAAGTTACATTATCGTAGATTTGGATAAAGCCACTCCCCTACCCGAACAGACGCGCCTAATGGCAGATTCGCGGATTTTGGAGGAAATTCGCCAAAAGCACAAGGGTAAACTCGTATATATTGACTTCTGGGCGACTTGGTGCAAGCCTTGCGTACAGCAGTTTGAGCATTCACGTCGCTTGAAGCAAGAAATGCAGTATAAGGATGTAGCATTTGTCTATTTCTGTGCCATGTCGAAAGAAGATACCTGGAAAAAAATGATAAAGGAACACGACCTTGCAGGCGATCATTATCTACTGGATAAGGAGGAATACGAAACCCTCTCCAAGATATTCGCGCAGCGTGGCTTTCCGCATTATTCTATCCTAGATACGCAAGGACAAATTGCGTATAAGATTGCGAAGCGTCCTTCGGAACTCGGTGAGTTGATGTTGGATATGCAAGATTTGTTGCCGTAAAAAATAACGCAACTTAGACGCTAACTTCCCGTTAGCGTCTAAGTTCTTTTTACAAAAGAAAATTCATCAGCTAATGGGAAATTAGCAGATGAATCGGTCTTATCACTACTGCAAGGTCTCCTGAAACAACTTGAAAATCCGCTTATATTCATCCGCCCAACTGCTGGGTTCTTGAAAACCATGTCCTTCTATCGGGAAGACTGCAAATTCCCAATTATCTTTTCCTAGCTCAATAAGGCGTTGTGCCAAACGTACCACATCCTGAAACTGCACATTGCTATCCACCATACCATGCAAAATGAGCAAATTGTCCTGCAAACCTTCCGCATGATAAATCGGAGAACTGCGATGATACGCTAGGCTGTCTTGCACGGGCGTATTCAGAATATTGGAAGTGTAAGGATGGTTGTAATGCGCCCAATCCGTGACAGAGCGCAATGCTGCGCCACTTTTGAACGTACCTGGGCTTGTAAACTGCGCCATCAGCGTAATAAACCCACCATACGAGCCACCATAAATTCCCATACGCTCGGCATCTATGCCATGCTCCTCGACTAGGTATTTTGCACCATCTACTTGGTCGTCCAAATCCTGCCCGCCCATGTGTTGGTAGATAGCCGTACGCCAATCGCGTCCATAGCCTTCACTTGCTCTATAGTCAATATCAAGCACCGTATAGCCATTGTCAGCGAGAATATTGTGGAACATATATTCCCGATAATAGCTACTCCACCAGCGATGCACATTTTGCAAATAACCCGCGCCATGTACGAAGATAATGCCTGCACCATTCGGATTTTCAGGCTTGTACAATCGGGCTGGCACTTCTACCCCATCGCGGGCTTTGAAGCGTACAATTTCTGGGTCGCGCCATTCATATTGCTCGAAGGCTTCGGTAGTTGATTGGGTCAATTGTTGCATGTTTGCTCCTGCTTGATTAGGCATTACATACAATTCCCAGGGCTGGTTACTATACGAATAGCGTACGGCTAGTTGGCGTTCATCAGGGGAAATTTCTACCTCATATTTGCCCGCTTCACCCGTTATTTTTGTCCATTTTCCATTTTTCACTTCTAGCCAATAAAAGTGCTGCTCGTGTGCATTTTCTTTATTCGCTGTGACGTAAAATCGCTGCTTATCTTTGGAGAGCTGCGCTTTATGGATTTCAAATTTGCCTTTGGTCAATTGCTTTTTTTTGCCATTATCTACATTTACGGTATATAGATGCGAATAGCCCGATTCTTCCGATTGATACCAGACCGTTTTTTCATCCAACCAACCGATATTTCCCGTCGAAAAATTCCAGCCTGAAATACCAGGGCCACCTACCCAAGCCTCGTCGCGCTGACGGTCGAGTAACTTCAAATCGCCCGAACGCAAGTCCAAGAGCATAATCCAACGGTCTTTGTTATCCATCGAACGCACGACTACTGCTGCCAAGCCTTCTTCCGAAAATACAGGCCCATGTATCAGCACATTGCGCGGCTTGTTATATTCTGCCTTATATTTTTTCACGCCATCATTGTATGCTTCCAAAAATGCGGGCTTTTGGCGAATCCCCTCTATATCGCTCACATCTACCATGTAGGAAGTATCACGCTTGGTGTCATAAATCCCCATTTGGTAGGTATTTTGCTTGCCGCCTACTTTAGCCCGCGCATCTTTGGCTTCGGCATAGCCCGATTCTGTAACGTGGTGCATGACCTTGCTCCGCTTCCGAAAATTCTCTTGGGTCAAGCGATAGGTCACATAGCGACCATCAGGGCTGCATCGGATATTGCCGACTGATTTGCTGCCTGTATAAATAGGACTTGGATGCTTGGATTCGGTCAAGGAAGAACGATATTGGCGAGCATCGCGCTTGGCTTTGCGCTTTTGATGAATTTCGAAATAGGTCATTTGATCATTACGCAACCATTGGTCGGGTTTCGGACCTTTGCCTTCCGAAGAAGATTTGCCGCCTTTCTTGAAGTTGGTCAGTTGGCGTAGCTCACCTGTTTCCATCTGCCAGCTATATAGATTCTTTTTTTGCCTAAAAATAATACGATCATCCGTCGTGAAAAAAGCATCACTTTCATCTTCTACGGTATTCGTTACCATCTGTCGCCGTTTATTTTCGACATCTTCTAGGTAAATATCGCCATCTTTGAGGTAAAGCAGGTGGCTTTCTGTGTCATTGTACTCCAATTCATCATCGGGCAAATCGCGCAATTCTTCGGGGCTAAGTTTAGTAGCTTGGGGTGCATCGAGTGCTACTTTATAATAACTGCTCAGGGTGTCCATATCTGGATTCCAGCGAAAATAAATGGTCTTACCATCGGCTGCCCATCTTATATCCTCTGGTAAATGTCCTACGAATTCATTGCCTTGCATAATCTGTTCTATACTAAGGCTGGATAGGTTTTCTACTTGCGCATTCGCTGCAACATATCCTATTAATAATAGTAAAAGAAGGCGTAGTTTATTCATATTTGTATTTTTATATGGAGGAGTACGAATCTAAATAGCATGCTATTCCTCAGCTAATAGGAAATTAGCCGAGGAATAGTTGGACAGCTTGAAAAAATCATTCTCAATTTTCCATTATCCATTTTCAATTCATTACTTTGGCTAAAAATAGACTTTTTATGAAAAATGTTATGCTTTTTCTCCTGCTAATAGGAGGAATACTAGCTTGTAAAACAACAGATGACGTAATTACTGCTGACGATGAAACCAATGATGCGAAAGTAGAAGAACTAGTCTTTGGTATCTATTATGGACGTTGTGCGGGCGATTGTACGCATTTTTTCAAATTGAAAGATGACCAATTGTTCCGAGATGCTATTGAAGGAAGATATGACGGCCGCGATTGGGATGTCTTCCAAGAAACAGCAGCAGAACGCACAGCATTTGAACGAGCGGAGAGTTTGCTTGACATGGTTCCTGATGCCCTTTTGGGAAGTACAGAAGAAAAGTTCGGCTCTCCTAATGTAGTAGATCAGGGAACCCTCTTGGTAGTGGCGACTAAAGATGGTACACAATTGGGACCTTGGCAAATTGATCCTATCACAGACAACTTGGATGACAATTTGAAGGACTTTCAAATAGAAATGAAAGCCATTATCGATGAATTGACGAATTAGAAAAATCAAGCAAAATGAAACGAATTATCCAACTTTTCACGCTTTTTACGCTATTAGCTACCCTAACTGCTTGTAATCTTGATGAGGCTATGGCAGAAGAAGTAGTGCGCCTACAAACAGAACTTATGGAGGCAAAAGAAAAAATTACAGAACTAGAGGGCAATACTACGACCAAAGACGCAAGTGGCATGATTCATACGGTCTTTTTTTGGCTAAAAGAAGGCTTAACGGAGGAACAAATCGCTAATTTTAAGGTAGGCGTAAAGTCGCTTAAAGCCATTGAAACGGTAGAGCGGTTCTATGTAGGTGGTCATGCAAACACCCAAGCGCGTGATGTAGTAGATCACTCGTATGATTATTCGCTTATCGTGCATTTCAAAGATGAAGCAGCACAGGAGGTTTATCAAGTACATCCTATTCATTTGAAATTTGTAGAAAATTTCGGGCCATTTTTTGAGAAGGTCATTGTCTATGATTCTTTAGTAGAGTAAGATGTTTTAGCAGTCGAATTTCTTGGAAAACCTCGACTGCTGAATAGTAATTCAAACAACTATGCCAAATTCAAAATATTTATTTTTCGATGTAGAAACCACAGGTTTGCCCAAAAATTGGAAAGCTTCGGTATATGATGTAGATAATTGGCCACGCATTGTACAATTGGCTTGGCTCATCTCCGACGAAGAAGGCAATGAATCGAAGGAGCGCGATTGTATCATCAAGCCTGATGGTTTTCGCATTCCCAAAGCATCGGAGCGTGTACATGGTATTTCTACGGAACGCGCTATGGCAGAAGGGCAAGATTTAAACGAAGTACTACAAGACTTCCTTGCTGACCTGAATGATTGCCAGTATTTAGTAGCGCATAATATTTCTTTTGACAGTAAGGTGCTTGGCGCAGAATTGATTCGTGCAACGGATAACAATCCTTTAGAAGTAGCCAGTCAGCTTTGCACGATGCAGCTTTCGACTAATTATTGTAAACTCCCAGGCAAATATGGCTATAAATGGCCTACCCTCACCGAATTGCATGAAAAGCTCTTTGGCACCGATTTCGAGGAGGCACATGATGCCCTTGTAGATGTGCAGGCTTGTAAGCGTTGCTTTGTAGAGTTGGTGCGTTTGGGGGTGGTGTAGAGTGCAGTACTGACTATAAAATGACCGAACCATGAAATCCAAGCCTTCAAAAGCAATTATAGAATATCAATTTGAATTGGTTCGACCGCTTATTAGCGCAACCATTTTTGGCAACTTATTGCTTGTATTTGCATTCATGCTAACGCTTAATATCTATAGTCCACACATTTTATTTTGTATAGGTACTGCTTTGTTATTTTCGATTGCTAATAAGCATTATGATTGGCGAAGAAGTAGTATGAACTTCATATGGATATGCATATATCTCACTATTTTTTTCTTGGAGTTTTTAGACTTAGGATTGATGCATATCAACGCAATAGAAAATATTCATAGTGCACGAATAAGGTTGATGTTGAACTTTATTTTAGGTGTAATTCCAATTACTTATCCGATGATTCGATTGTTCTTAGTCATTCCTTTAATTCAAGTCTTCTTAAAAAGTCGCAACTTGTAGTTGGAAAATATAAGTTGCATTGTAACCTTCTTCCCCTAATTTGTTTCCTAGCGGAGTACAGTTTCAAGCTTAATAGTTTTAGAAAAAATGAAAGTACTCAGTACACTCTGCTTAATATTGCTTTGCTTCGCAAAAAGCGATGGACAAAATATAGAACCTCTAATTAATTCCCTAGAACAACTACTAGAAAAACACCGCACCCCAGGTGCAATGATAAGTATTGTAAGAAAAGACAGGGTGTTATTTACAGGAGGCATTGGTTACGCCAATGTAGAACAAGAAGAAAAGGTGACGGATAAGCATCTTTTTAGATTGGGTTCAGTTTCAAAATCCTTTACAGCATTGGCAATATTAAAGTTGGTAGAGGCTGGCAAATTGAAGCTTTCCGATAAGATTTTAGATATTGTCCCATACTTACCCATCCAAAATAATTGGGCAGATACAAATCCTATTACAATTGCCCATCTGCTAGAGCATACCGCAGGTTTTGATGATATGCACTTTCATTCGCTGTATAACAATGAGGATGTCGCAACACCTCCTCTGAAAAAAGTTGTCCTCAAACACAAGTCGTCGCTAGTCGCAAGATGGCAACCTGGCACTCGAATGAGTTACTCAAACGTAGGTTATGTGGTGGCAGGTTGCATTGTGGAAGAAATTGCAGGAATGCCATTCCATCTTTTTTTGGAAAAAACCATCTTGAAACCAATTGGAATGAAGGATTCGGGTTTTTATTTCGCGCCTCCTCCTGCTCATGTTCCAGTAGCAACTGGCTATAAATATAAAGATGGGGCTTACAAAATTTCGCCATTTTTATCCATGAATATTGAGCCAGCAGGTAGTCTTTGTAGTACTGCTGCGGACATAGAAAAGTTTTTACAGTTCATGCTGAATAGCAAAGCAGATACACTTTTGAGCCAAGCTTCGCTAGAACGAATGGAAAGTCCAGCAACGGGTTTGGCAACAGCATTGGGATTGACTTATGGCTATGGTTTGGGTAATGGTAATTCTTGGATAAAAGGCTATCATTTTCATGGTCATAATGGCGGAATAGATGGTTTTGGCTCGGATTATAAATACTCCAAAGAGGCAGATCTAGCAGTTGCCATATCTATCAATACCTTGATTTCGCCTAAGCCATTACTAGATGAAATTTTTGACTATTTCCTCGAAGAAGAAAAACCTTCAACAGCCCGACAGCTTCAGCCCATTCCCCAAGTATTGCGCGACAAATATCAAGGCTTTTACACTAACAAAAGTCCTCGGCATCAGCGGCATATTTTTATTGACCAAGTAAGCGAAGGAATGAATTTGGAGTTTAGAGATAAGTTCGTTTTAGCGAGTACGATGTTCGGAGAACCAATAGATACCTTATGGTATGCTGGGCAACATCAATTTTATTGGGGTCAGAAGCAACTCCCAAGCAATATGTTCTTGGAAGATGAGCACAAGAGACCGATTCTTATCTCAAGTTTCAGTTATCATCAAAAAACATCGAAAACCTATCAATGGACTCGGTTTATTGTCCTGATGTTGTCCTTAGCCAGTCTTTTGCTCTACTTAATTTATGGGGTAGTCTGGGCTGCTATTCAACTTTTAAAGGGAAAATCAAGTAAATATCGTCCGCGATTAATCCTTTGGTTGGCTTGTTTAGGCTTCATCATGATACCGCTTGGCTTAGGACTCACGATTTTAAATATGAAGCATGCCAATGAAATTAATGTAGCAGGGCTTTCTATTTTTCTAGGTTCCCTCCTGTTCTTTGCTTTATCGTTTGTTGCTGTTTTTCTGAGTTTCCGCCAAAAACAAGAAACTAAAGCATTCCAACTTTATTATGGCACGACGGCTCTACTCGTTTGTGTTTTGGGGATGTATCTGTATTGTAATGACGTGATAGGTTTTATGATGTGGAGTTATTAGGGTTCATTACTTTGCTGTTCTAGTGCATCAGCCCGTAAGAAGCTGCTAGAATTTTGTTTTGTGCTTATATCTATTGTAGCTTTGCGTTCGTGCTTTCTCCTTGCTCACACCAGATAGCAATAAACATAATTCCTACATGGTTTTTAGCAGCACCCTTTTTCTGGTCTATTTTTTGCCGATATTTTTGTTACTCTATCAAATCGTAGATAGACGCTACAAAAACTGGTGTATTCTTCTAGCCAGCATTTTCTTTTATGCCTGGGGTGCTCCGCGTTTTGTATTTATCCTTTTAGCTTCTACCATCATTGATTTTCACTTGGTACGAGCCTTGTATAGAGCGGACAATAAGGCGCGAAAACAGCGTTTTTTCACCCTCTCTCTGCTGATGAATGTGGGACTATTGCTCTATTTTAAATATGCCAATTTTTTCGCAGAAAATGTCAATACCACGCTACAATCGCTGGGTATGGAAAGCGTGGCTTGGACAAGCATAGCCCTCCCGATTGGTATTAGTTTTTATACTTTCCAAACCCTCACTTATTCCATAGATGTCTTTCGGGGCGTACGGTCGCCTTTGCAAAAACTACGCGATTATTTGCTTTACATCATGTCTTTCCCACAAATGATTGCTGGCCCGATTGTGCGTTTCAATTCCATAGCTGCCCAAATAGAAAGCCGCGAAGAACGCTTAGATGATAAACTACAAGGCTTCGTACGCTTTTGTATTGGTTTGGCTAAAAAAGTGCTTATCGCCAACGTAATGGGCGAACAAGCCGACCTCATTTTCGACCAAACGGACAACCTAAATACGGCTACTGCCTGGCTCGGCATTTTGGCATACACCTTCCAAATCTATTTCGATTTTGCGGGCTATTCGGATATGGCGATTGGCTTGGGGCGCATGATGGGCTTTCGCTTTCCCGAAAATTTTGATAGTCCCTATACTTCCAGTAGTATCACGGAGTTTTGGCGGCGTTGGCACATCACCTTAGGAGCTTGGATGCGCGATTATCTTTACATCCCATTGGGCGGCAATCGCGTGAAAAGTAAAGCGCGGCTCTACTTCAATCTTTGGGTAGTCTTCCTGATTTCAGGCTTATGGCATGGCGCGGCTTGGAGTTTTGTGTTTTGGGGCGCGTATCATGGACTATTTTTGATTTTGGATCGATTATTTTTACTCAACTTCTTAAATCGCATTGGCAAAATACCAAGCCTACTTTTTACTTTTCTAGTGGTTATGGTGGGTTGGGTCTTCTTCCGTATCGAGCGCATTGGGGATGCCTTTGCTTATGTAAAAGTGCTTTTTACACCTAATTTTTCGCCACTCGAATTGGAATTAACGCCTACTTTTAGCTTTACTTTTCTAGTTGCAGTTTTCTTTTCCTTTGCCACACTCACTAAGTTTGCAAGGGCTTGGGAACAAAAGGTATTTTTTCATCCCGCACCTAGTACAGCTTGGTATGTGCGTTATGTGTTATTAGCGATTTTGTTATTCTTACTCTCTTTAGCTGCGGTAACTACGGAGGGTTTTAATCCGTTTATTTATTTTCGGTTTTA
>JAHDCQ010000180.1 GCA_020629845.1 Saprospiraceae bacterium
CACGGATATGATAGATGTTGTCGCTGTTGTTGTCATATTGTAGGTTTATTAATTCGAGTATTCTTGGAATAAAAGCGTTTATTTGGGCTTAATAACCCCTCCTTTGTCGGGCTTATCAATCCAACATATCCAGCTCTCAAATACTTGAACAAAATTGCACAATAGAACAATACATCACGAAGCAGCTTATTGTTGCAATTTTGTACCATAAGCCAAATCGCCCGCATCGCCTAAGCCAGGTACGATATAGGATTTTGCAGTAAGTTCAGCATCTACTGCGCCTATCCAAATGTCGGCATCAGGGAGGTTGCGTCGCACATTCTCTACGCCCTCTTCAGCAGCAATAGCCGCTACTATATGGATTTGGGCAGGCGTTCCGTAGTTCATCAAAGCTTGGGCAGCCAATACCATCGAAGAGCCTGTGGCTAACATGGGGTCTGAGATAATCAAGACTTTATCCTCCAAGCTTGGGCAGGAGGTATACTCTACTTCTATATCAAATTTTCCACTTTTGCGATGCCGACGATAGGCTGAAATAAAAGCATTTTCTGCTCTATCGAAATAATAAAGTAAGCCATTGTGCATTGGTAAGCCTGCACGTAAAATAGTCGCTAGAACTACAGTTTGGCTCGGCAAATCAGTAGGCGCAACCCCTAGTGGCGTTTCCACATCGCGGTTTTGAAATGCTAAGTTTTTACTTAATTCATAACCCAACAGTTGACCCAATCGCTCCAAGTTGGTACGGAAACGCATACGGTCGCGCTGAATATTCACATCGCGCAGCTCTGCTATAAAGGTGTTGGCTATGGAGGGTTGTTTATTTAGTATAAAAATCATGAAATAGAGTATTAGGTACAAGGTATTAGGTACAAGGTACAATACTTAATACTTTGTACCTGATACCTAATACTATAAATCATTAAGCTACCAATTCATATAATGGAAAAGCTTCCATAAAAGCATTTACTTCTTGGCGCGTGTGGCGCATAAGCTCTTCATTTTCAATATCACGCACGATAGCATCAATCCAATCAACTACCCGCGAGCAATCCGCTTCTTTAAAGCCGCGCGTAGTGACTGCGGCTGTACCAATACGCAAGCCCGAAGTCACCATAGGCGATTGCTTATCGAAAGGTACCATATTTTTATTTACGGTAATGTCGGCATGTCCGAGGGTTTCTTCTACCTGTTTGCCCGTTACCCCCTTCGGAGAAAGGTCAATAAGCATCAAGTGATTGTCCGTACCACCCGAAATGACTTTGTAGCCTTTCTGTACAAAAGCATCTGCCATTACTTTTGCATTCTTTATTACTTGTTCGCCATAGGTTTTAAATTCAGGTTGTAAGGCTTCGCCAAACGCTACCGCTTTAGCCGCAATTACATGCTCTAATGGGCCGCCTTGCATACCAGGAAACACAGCACTATTCAGAATGGTAGACATTTTTTTAATCTTCCCACTCTTGAAGGTCAAGCCCCAGGGGTTTTCAAAGTTTTTGCCTAGCATAATGATACCTCCGCGTGGGCCACGCAATGTCTTGTGGGTAGTAGAGGTAACAATATGGCAATGTTCCATAGGGCTACGTAGCAAGCCCGTAGCGATGAGTCCAGCAGGATGTGCAATATCCGCGAGTAGCAGTGCGCCTACTTTATCAGCAATGGCACGGAAACGCGCATAATCCCAATCGCGAGCATAAGCAGACGCGCCACAAATAATGAGTTTCGGCTTAATGTCGAGGGCTTTTGCCTCCACTTTATCCATATCAATTAAGCCTGTATCTTCTTCCACGCCATAGAAGTGCGCATCGTATACTTTACCTGAATAATTGGCTGGCGAACCATGCGAAAGGTGACCACCATGCGCGAGATCGAAACCGAGTGTTTTATCACCAGGTTTTAAGACGGCTAAAAACACTGCCGCATTCGCCTGTGCGCCAGAGTGTGGCTGCACATTGGCATAAGCAGCACCGAAAAGTTCTTTCAGGCGATCTATCGCCAATTGCTCTACTTCATCTACCACCTCGCAGCCACCATAGTAGCGTTTGCGCGGATAGCCTTCGGCATATTTATTGGTGAGGCAAGAACCCATTGCACGAATCACATCCTGGCTAGCAAAATTTTCGGATGCAATGAGTTCGATTCCACGTTGCTGACGTTCTAGTTCTTTATCTATGAGGTTGAATAAAACGGTATCTTTTCGCATGATTATTAAAGCTTGATTAGCATATTTCCACAATAGAAGGTCAAATTTATGAGATTTTTTAACAATGCTTGGCCTTCTAAATTAAAAATCAATGCCTGAATTACATTTTCTAGGAAAAACAGGAAGTCATCTATGATTTAGGGCGAGTTGTAGATTAGTATCCGAGCTTTCAAAATTATTTGGATAGTTTTCCAGCATTTCTAACATTACACTCGGTCAAATCCATGAAACAATTATTTGCTCTTTTTTTATTGCTGATGGGAATTAATTGTCTAAGCGCGCAAGATTCGCTGAACTTTGCGGAAAAGCGATTTCGCTTTGCAGAAGGTTCGCTAGGGGCTGATTTTGAATTTATTCCTGCTTCAGGGCGCGGTGCATACCTTGACCCCAACTCCTTTAAGACTATTGATTTTATGTATCCTGCCCAGTTCACGCCGCGCTTTACCATTACAGGTTTACATTTTTGGCGACATGCTGATTTTTATATCAATGTGCCTGTTACCAACTTTTTAAATAGAGAAGTGGGCGATTCGGAATTTTACTACTCCACAGGCCCTGAGACGGGTATGAAACTTTATCCTTTCCAAATAAAGGAAAATAAAGTGCGTCCGTATGTGGGGATTTCTTGGAATTTGATGAATTATCAGCAATCCGTAGGAGATAACGAGGGGCAATCCATATTGCGCTCGCACGCGCCTTTGCAGTTTGGATTCACGTACAATAAGGGCGACAAACTCATTGAGCTAGGTGGCTCTTATAGTTATCAAAATGAGCTGGAGTATTACATTAGTAGAGAAGCAACAGAGATGATACAACTGCCGCCGCTTTCGTTTCACTTAAGCTATCGCTGGTTATTTGACTCTTCCATAAAGGACGCGCCTGAATATTTCGATGGTACGATTGATAAGCAAGTAAATCAATTGCGAAAGCTCAAAAAACTCAGCAGCTTTTCCTTTGCTATTGGGGCATCGGCTTCTCTGATAGACGGCAATACCTACAATGAGGAGAATAATCCTTTTGTGGATAACATCAAAATGAGTAATTCGCATTTGGATTTGGGTATTGGGTACTATCACGAAGGGATAGACGCACATGCCAACCTGACATTTCGTAGTATTCCGTTTAGCAATACGAGCTTCAATTTTAGGCAGGAATATAATCGCCGCACGCTAGGCTTGGAGCTGTATAAATTCCTATTCGATTATCATGGTTTTGTGCCGTATGTCGGTGTTGTACCTTCTTATGGAAAGCATACCTTTAGAAATATAGATAGTGGTGAACTCTTGCTAGAGCATATTGAAAATAAATGGACAACGGGCTTGATTTTCGGCTGGGATATTCGACAAGATAAACGACAGTGGTACATTCTTCGTACCAATTTGCGCTACTTCCCCATTAATATGAATATTGATAGACGCGATTATTCCTTCAATCAGTTTGAATTTAATTTGATTCAATTTGTCTACTATCCTACGCGGCATAAATGGATTAAAAAAGCAAGAAATGGGGAGCTATAGATGGCAAAATAGCACGATTTAGGCGCAAGCAATTTTCCATAAAACTATAAGCTTAATTGCTAATTTCTTCTTTATACTCAAGCACTTATACTCCATCTTTTTATGACTCCCAAAAGCCATTTTAACATCTCTTTCTCGGATTCATAAAACAACTTTGGTGCGAAAGGCGTATTTTTACAGGACTATTCTGTAAATGAAGAAAAAATTTGGGTATTTAAGTACTTCAAAATCTTACCTAAATACTTGATACCTGATACTTAATACAAATCAAAAATATGAGATCTATATCATTAATAGCCTTGATGCTGACGCTTACTTTAGGATTGCAAGCAAGGGGCATTGAATTTTTTGAAGGAAAATGGCAGGATGCCTTTGAACTTGCTAAAACAGAGGGTAAACCGATTTTTGTGGATGCTTATGCAACTTGGTGTGGGCCGTGTAAGCGCATGGCTAAAAATGTATTTACCTTAAAAAATGTGGGCGATTTTTACAATGAAAATTTTGTAAACCTGAAATTGGATATGGAAAAGCCTGAAAATGCGAGTTTCCGTCAGCAATATCCTGTTGCGGCTTATCCAACGCTTTATTTCATCAATCCGAATGGTGAAGTGATTCAAAAAAAGGTGGGCGGTATGAATGACGAAGGCTTCGTCGCGCTTGGAAAAGCAGCCTTGAGCCAAGTAGACCGTTCGGGGGACTATGCAGAGGAATACGAAAAGGGCAACCGCGACCCAGACTTGGTATACAATTACGTAAAAGCCCTGAATCAAGCAGGTAAGCCAAGTCAAAAAATTTCGAATGAATACCTGCGTTCACAAGATGACTTGACGACTCCACAGAATTTGAAATTCATACTAGAAGCAGCCGTAGAAGCGGATTCTAAAGCCTTTGGTCTACTAGAAAAATACAAGGAACAAATCATTGCTATCAGCTCTAAAGAAGCAGTAGAGGAGCGTGTGGGCAAGGCTTGCGATTGTACCCTGAAGAAGGCCGTAGAATTTGAAAATAAAGAACTCCTAGAAGAAGCAATTGCTAAAGTGAAAGCACATTGCCCAGAAAAGGCGAAGGAATTTGCGCTACAATCGAACATGACCTATAGCAAGGAAACAGGCGATGCAGCTTCGCATTTGAAATATTGCAAAAAATATGCAAAAACGATTGCAACAGATGCGGATGAATTAGCAAAACTCGCTACGGACTTAGGCAAAACCTACAAAGACAATGCGGCAGTATCTAAATTCGGAGAAAAGATTTCTGCAAAGTCTGTAAAGGTAGGTGGACGCTTCTTTCACTACATTACTTACGCACAATTTTTGAAGCGCAATGATAAAACAGATAAAGCAAAAGATGCCGCTAAAAAAGCACTTGCTTTAGCTCAAGACATGAAAGATAGACGCGCTATCCAGATGTCGAATCAATTATTGAAAATGTTGGATAGCTAAGTAAGTCTCGGACAAACTCGCTTGTTCCCTGAATGATTAAACGAAAGGCATCCTATATTGGCCGATGTAGGATGCCTTTCTGTCTAATTCCCAACTCCCACCGAAATATACTACATTTGCAGGGCGTTTTTTTTGTTAGATAAGAGACACTAGATATTGAGTTGGTAGACATAGGTATATTCATTTTTATAAAAGTTATCAAAAAACCTAATTGTCGCACCTCTCAAATCTCATATCTCACATCTTAAAATCTACAAAACAGTCTTTGTGAAGCGATCTACAGTAGTTATACTCATCATATTTCTCGTCTTATTGATAGACCAAGCCCTTAAATTTTGGATTAAGACGAACCTGCATTATGGGCAAGAATTCTTCATTCTGGAGCAAGAATGGGCGCGTATTCATTTCGTAGAGAATAATGGCATGGCATTTGGCATTTCACTCGGCGAAGAGTGGGGAAAGTTGTTGTTGAGCCTCTTCCGCATTGTTGCAGTCAGTTTTTTAGGCTATTATCTTAGCGTACTCATCAAAGAAAAAGCCAGTTTCGGACTCCTTATCAGCTTCGCCTTGATTTTAGCGGGTGCATTGGGTAATATTATTGATAGTGCCTTCTATGGCATGATTTTTTCCGAAACTCCTTACCATGGCGGTGGTATAGCTGAGTTCCTTCCTGAAGAAGGTGGCTATGGCAAATTCCTCTATGGCAAAGTGGTAGATATGTTCTACTTCCCTTTATTTGAAGGCTACTATCCAGATTGGTTTCCACTTTGGGCGGGGCAAAAATTTCTATTTTTCAAGCCTGTATTCAATGTAGCAGATTCGGCAATCACGCTGGGAGTTATCAATATTATCTTATTTCAACGTAGCTTTTTTAGTAGTACCGAAGGCAAGAAGGGCGATATTATTGACCAAATCGAAAATGCCCCTGACCCGATATAATGCGATAATGTGTCAATGTGATAATGCGATAGTGCGATAATGCGATAATGTTGAAATATTCATATTGTATCATTTCAACATTATCGCATTGTAGCATTGACACATTATCGCATTAAATATTTACTCCTTCCTTAGCTCGACTTTATGACTACTTAAAAGTTATAAAATATGAAAACAAACATCCGCAAAGCGACCGCAGCCGATTTGCCTGCTGTACATAATTTAGTCCGCGAATTAGCCATTTATGAAGAAGCTGAGGCTGCCTTTACTGCGCCTTTGAGTGTTTATGAAGATAATTTCAAGCAAGGCGTATTTGATGCCATTGTAGCAGAAGTGGAAGGCAAAGTAATCGGGATGTGCTTATACTATCTCACCTTTTCGACCTGGAAAGGGCGTATGCTCTACTTAGAGGATTTTGTGGTAGAAGAAGCCTACCGACGCTATGGTGTTGGGCAATTGCTCTTCGATAAACTCCTCACTGAAGCCAAACGCATGGACTGTCGTTTAGCGAAATGGCAAGTCCTTGATTGGAATGAACCCGCTATTAATTTCTACAAAAAAAACGATGCCATTATCGAAACCGAATGGTGGAATGCCAAAATATTCTTGTAAGGGTGAACGGTAGATGGCCTACGGTCGGCTTCGCCTTAACGGAAAAATTTGCAAAGCAAAGCCGACTGTTGACCGTCCAACGAAGCGGCCGTTAAAAATCCGTTCCGAAGGCAAAGTACCAACGTGGGTCTTGCACGATACGCGTTTCGATGCCCCAAGCGCGATCAATACGAAGGAAATAGCCAAACAGCATGGTACGAATACCGACACCATAACCTGCTACTATCGGATCGCGGAAGTAGTTCACCCGCACCCGCACAGGACCATTTGAATAATTATTCGTATTCAATGGGCTTTCTTCTGCGAAAGGCGAGGGACCAGTCCAAGCTGTGCCTACATCGAAGAAAGCGACCGTTTGAAAATTGCGAATGAAAGCATTTTTATTCTTAAAAATATAGCTCAGAAGGGGAACACGTAGTTCATTATTTAGTAGTGCATAAGAGTTGCCATTACGTATATTCAAGCGGAAACCTCGCATATTATTCACAGGTACATGAAAAGCAAGTCCTTCTTCGGGAGGCAATGGAATATTCTGATTGAAGGTGGGAAATAGCCATTGATTCACACCGCCTAATTGGAACAGAATACGCTCCGAACCAAAGGAAGTAGCGCCCGCTGCCCGAATAGCGAAAATGGACTTCTTATCCAAGCGTTGATAATGCCGAAAATCTACGCCTAGTATGGTCATTACGCCTTTATTGAAATTAAGTCCTGCATTATCTAGCACTTGCACTTGGAAGCCTTTCACCACTTCTGCAAAGACTTTATAGCGCGTGCCATTCTTGATATTCAGCGACACATCTAGTGTATTATCGAATACATATTCAAGCCCCACACCTATGCGTTGCTCGCGCGAGATAGGTGCATTCAAAATGGTACTATCCGAAGCTAATGGAATCGTTGCATCGGAGCGTAAAGTGGCGCGCATACGGACACTTCGGAAAATATCCAAGGGGTAGCGTAGCGCAAACTGCCCAATTACCGTGCGTACTTCATTGCGCTTCTGACTCAAAATCGGTAGACCTAGTGGCGTAGGTAAATCTACCTTTTGCGCACGACGATATACGGCATATTGCTTATCGAGGCGTTTCTTGCGGTCATCCACTACAAAGTAATATTCTGCCCCTGAATTGAAGGTCGTCGGGAAACGAACACCACCTTCTACTTCATAGTCTTCGAGCAAGTCTTTAAAGTTAGCTTTTGTCAAAATACCTGGTGACGGATAGCCTACATCCGTTGGTACGCCTGAATAGTTGTTCAAGCCTCCAAAAAGCAAATCATTATTAAGCTGCATTGCCAAAATATCCGAACGGAAGCGTAGGCGATAAGGCGTAATGCGTCCAGGGCGAAATTCGTGTATACCCGAACCATCAGCATTTTCTGCAAGATTTGGATTTTCTGTTTGCTCTGCAATACTTGGCAATTCAAAAGAAGCGAGTTCTTCTGCTTCCTCCTCCTCCTCCTCGGCTTCGGGCGTGTTTGCTTCTGTTGGTGCAGCTATCGTTTCTTCACTAAACTCGGACTGAAAAAAGTTCTCATAGTCAATGCCATCGGCTGGTACTTCCTCCTCTGCTCTAGTTACTACTTCTGGTTCATCTTCATCAAAGTCCGATTGGAAAAAATAATCGCTTTCTTCTTTATCTTTCTTTTCTTTTGGCTCAAATTTCTTTTTCGACTTTTTTTGCTCTACACGCTCTAGCAGCCTCGATTCAGGTGTTTCAGTTATCGCTGGCGTACGGGTTTGTAAAGCCACTATCTTACGATGCAGACTCGCTTGTGGCAATTCAATGCGTTCGCTGAATGGAATCGCATCTACGTATACTTGATATTTATTCTCTTCGCGGAGGAGCTGCACATTCTTGTTTTGGGTAAACGCTTGGCTTTGTCCCAATATATTCCGATGCACATTGGACGCAAAATGATTAATAGCGCGCTGCTTGATGATGGGCGTGATGTAGCTCGTATCAATCTGCGTAGAATCCAACTCTTGTACTGTCGAGTCGGCATGTAGCACAATTTCATCGCCATTGATGAACTCTATCGTGCGCTCATAATGGTGAATATATTCTTCCAAGTAGCCCACTACCCGATTATAGATGCCCGACTCATCGCTTAGAAAAGCAAAAAAGGTGGTGTCAATGCCAACAGCATGGCGTTCATTCGCAAAAGGCGTATGTGTAAGGCGTACGGCTTCTTCCGTCTGCGCTTCTAAGTCATAGTAGAATAAATCGAAGTTTTCGATAGGTGGCAAAGAATCCATTTTTGCCCGCAATAGCGAAGAATCAGGGCGATTAGAAGCCCAAATGATGCCTTTTTTATTCCCTATTCGTACAGCTTGTGCATCGAGATCATCATAGTAGTCGCGGGTAATGCGACGTGATTGGCGCGTATTAGGATAGTAGAGAAAAATGTCCGAGAAGCCCTGCGCCGTTGCTGAAAACAGCAAGGAACGCGTATCCGCATACTCCATGCTATACACTCTATGGAATTGTGCAATGAGGTCATCTTCGGTCTGCTTTTTGGTCGTCAAATTATATTGTACTAATTTCGGTTTATCGCGTTTTTCGTAGAGTATTGTGATTTCCGAACTGCTCGGATGCCACGCTACTAGCGGGTAGTTATAATCTGTAGCTTGGAAAGGATTGCGAAAGCCATCTTTGAAAATTAGATCGCGCTTATCACGTTCCAAATCATAGAGGTAAATTTTTACTTTTCCTATTTCATTCAGCACATATACCAGCTTACTCCCATCGGGGCTGATTTTTAGCTGTGTGATGGGCAAATCCCGCTTATTTGGAATGTCCACGAGTTCGCCCGTAGGTGTTTTCGTAAGTTTACTTTCGCTTTCGTAACGCCCTCTAAAGTAAGAAAACCAACTTTCGCTTGCCTTCTCTAGGGTACTACCAAAGGTATAAACGAAGGCACTCTCCAAATTGCGATTGATGCGCGTGAGATACAGGAGGCGTGACACATAAGTACGGTCGAAATGCAAGCTTAGAAAATACCAAAGTGCATGCCCTGCCAAACGAGGGTCTTCCTCTGCGAATTCAGCAAAGGTTTCGTATTTTTCACTTAGGATAATATCGCGCAACTGGTCGTCGAGTTCGGTGCTCCATTCTTCGCCTACAAAGGAGATTAAACCTACTTTATACCATTCTGGTACGCTTAAGAGTACCGCATTTTGCACAATTTCTTGCAGATTGCTACCAAACAACATTGATTCCAGATAAATGCCTGCGATGCCTTCCCGAATTTGTCGACGTAGATGATTATGGTCACCATTGAAATAGATAAATGCTTTATTGCCTACTATTTTAGTCTGCCCTGCGGTGTTCATAAATGCCTCTTCTACGCCGATATTGCTCTGCTTCAAATCGCTAAGGTCGGTGTAGACGACGATTTCCACCTTTTCATTCATGCGATGGTCAAGAAAACGTTCAATTTCTTTGAAATCATATTCTGCCAGCACTACTGCCGCTTGCCCGACATTACGCGCTTCTCCATACCAATAGGTCGTGAAATTAGGGCTTTCATATTGCGACCATTCCGCAAAATCTTGATGGTATTGCACGCGATTTTTTCCAAATTCTATCTGTGTAGCGGATTGCTGCGCCTGCACGCTCCACAGGCATAGTAGTAAACAAGAACAAAGAATGTATGCTTGGCGAATCATAAATTTTTGTTTGGCGAGTTGGTATTAGATATTAAGTAACGGTAAAAAAATAAGTTCCCTGTTTCGACAACTTTATTTTTCGTCCAGTTTTTGCTTTGGAAACGGGAGTATATCTAGATATTTGACCGTTTTCAAAGTGAAAAATGGGCGGAAAAGAAAAAGTCCAAATCGGGAAGTTATTCTTTTACCGTTACTAAGGTACAACGTATTAGGATATACCGTATGCACACCAATGACAATCGTCTAAAAAGTCCTATCGGGACGACATGATTATAGTAAGTAGTCGAGTTTAAATAATTTCCTGTTCCTATTGGATTGATTTTTTTGAAGGACGAGGCAAAAATTAGTAGCATCCTTATTGGCTGGTCATAATTTTTAACGCTGTCATTCAGAAAAAGCGGCCAGTAGGAGCAGAAATTATTTAGACTCGACTACTTATATTCATTCGCATCATTATTTAATCCTAAAAGGATGGCATTATTTTGTTATGATAATGTCGCCCTTTCAGAGCTAAAAACTGGGTTTGAAATGCGTTCTCTATAATAATTTCATCCCTCTGGGATTGATTTCCCTTTTGTGTGCATACGGTAT
>JAHDCQ010000581.1 GCA_020629845.1 Saprospiraceae bacterium
CCCCTAAACGAAGTAAAAGTAGTCCTAGTCGGCAACGGCGGCTCAGGCAAAACCTCCCTACTAAAACGCCTAATCGGAGAAAAATTCGATGAAAAAGAAGACCAAACCCACGGTATTCGTATCTATCAACATGATATGATGTGTGTAGAAGATGAGGTAAAAGTCAATTTCTGGGATTTTGGCGGGCAAGAAATCAATCATGCCACGCATCAGTTTTTCTATTCTAAGCGAGCGGTTTATCTGTTAGTGTTGGATGCACGGCATGAGGATAAGGCAGAATATTGGCTAAAATATATCGAAAATTTAGGTGGTGCATCGCCTGTATTGATTGTGCTGAATAAGATAGATAAAAATCCATCCTTTGATGTGGATAGAAAGTTTTTGATGGATAAATATGGGGAGCGCGTACAGGCATTTTATCGGCTTTCGTGTAAGGAAGCGGATAAGGGTGACGGTATTGCACGCCTAGCGCAGGATTTGCAAAAAGCCCTCTATGAATTGGAGTTTCGGAAGTCGCCCATTGCGGGTTCTTGGTTTGCGGTGAAGGAGGACTTGGTGGCAATGGCTAGCGAAAAGGATTATATCAACTATGCGGCTTATGATGCCATCTGTGCCAAGCATGAGGTGAGGGATAAGGTGGCAAAGGAGACCTTGCTGCATCTCTTGGATGATTTGGGTATTGTGTTGCATTTTGAAGAATTGCGCCGCTATGATAAGCAAGTATTGAGTCCGCTTTGGCTGACGCAGGGCGTGTATCGCATCATCAATTCGCCCCTCATCGCGGATGAGCGCGAAGGCGAGGTATTTTTCGAGGATTTGGAGGGCATTCTCAATGATTTTGAACGCTATCATAGTGAGGAAGAACGTCGCTTTCGCTATCCAACGGATACGCATATTTATCTCTTGGAAATCATGCAGCAATTTGAGCTGTGCTATGAACTAGAGCGCGACCATTATATCGTGCCTGACCTACTGCCCAAACAACAACCCGAAGGCTTGGACTGGGAGGACTATCCACTGCATTTTGTATTGGAGTATGAGGGCTTATTGCCGCGTTCGGTGTTGCCGCGCTTTATGGTGCGTATGCACAAAAGCATCGTGGAGGGCGCGCAAAATCGTTGGCGAACGGGCGTGGTGCTACAAAACCCGCTCTACAATGCCACCGCCGTAGTTCGTGCCGACTATGCCGAACATGAAATCCATGTATGGGTAAATGGCGAGCAGCGACGCGAAATGCTGACTTTTATTCGCTCTAGCTTGCGCGAAATCAATAAGAGTTTTCAAAAACTAGAGGTGATTGAGTGGCTCGTGATTGGAAAAAAGGGTAAGAAATTGGTGCAAGTGGACTACGAAGAACTCTTGATTTTGGAAGAGGAAAGACGGGCGTATTATTCCACTAAATTGCGAAAAGAATTTCAGCCCAAAGCCTTGCTCAATGGTATAGAGTTGCCCGAAGTGCGTGGGCGGCAGCCGCTGCAAGCTTTTATTTCCTATTCGCAAAAGGATTTGGACTTAAAAAACGCCTTCAAAACTATGCTGCACCCTTTGAAGCATACGCATCAATTGGAACTCTGGGACGAGCGCGAAATAGATGCAGGTGCAGAACGCGAAGCGGAAATAATACGGCATTTGCAATATGACCCACTTATTTTCTTGCTCCTTAGCCCTGATTTTATCGCTACGGAGCGTATTTGGGATATTGAAATACCAAAAGCCCTTGAGCGGCA
>JAHDCQ010000181.1 GCA_020629845.1 Saprospiraceae bacterium
CTTACCTGTTCCCCAATTGTTTTTTTGCTCTCATAAACTCCCAAATAAAGAGGGCTTCCAACGCGACGGAATAAGCTTGAAATGTTCTTTTTGCTGTTGTTCGGTACGGAAAAATACCACGCCACAAAAAAATAAATCAATCGTAAGTCTCACTTTTGGATGCGCTTTGATGGCTTCCCAAGCTGCTTCCATTTCCTCCGACCAATGAATGTCATCGAACACAAAAATGCTATCCTTATGCGCATATTGCAAGCAACGGTCGAAGTAGTCTAGGGTAGGTGCTTTACGATGATTTCCATCTATAAAGGCGTAGTCAAGTTGCTTTATTTTAGGTAAAACAACATCCAATACAGGCTCAAATTGCCCAATTTTCAACTCAATATTGGGAACATTCATCCGTTTAAAATTGGCTTGTGCCAATGCTGCAGTGTTCGGACAGCCTTCTATCGTATAAATAGCTGCATTGCGTGCTGCTGCTGCATGGTAAAGCGTAGCAATGCCAAGCGATGTACCTAACTCAAGAATGGTTTTAGGTTTATAAAGATCAATTAAGCGAAACAACATCTGACAAAAAGCAGGCGATGTAGCGGCTGATTTCGCAATACTTGCTACACTACGTGTTTTGGAACCATCTACCTGCGAACCTGCACCAAAATCTGTCACTTGAATGGTCTTACGATTTTTTAGGAGAATGCTCCGCAAGTCTTCCAACTCATCGAAGGCATAAAAAAGGCGGTCGTCTTCTAGTACGCGTTCTGCAAATTCAAACACAAAAGGCGAATGAATGCGGTAGTAGTTTTGCGCTTGTGAGTAGTAGCTTAGGTAGCGCGTGAGTAGCTTGATTCGTGCTTGCAAATTCGTTTGTTTAAATTAGACATGAGATACTAGATGTGCGGCTTTTTTTATCTGAAAATTTGAATTCTCAAATGCACAAATTTACTAAACTTCAGGTTCTAATCTTCGTTTTAAATAAGGATATGCAAAAACGGCAAGCAGGATTACCACTACACCGATATAAAAATTGGTAGACAGTTCCTCACTATCATTGAGCAAGACATAAGCTAGTAAAATACCATATACAGGCTCAAGATTAATCGTTAAACTAGACGCAAAAGCCGAAAGGTGCTTCAATGCCTTCAGGGAAAGTGCGAAGGCCAAAGTGGTACAAACGAGCGATAGCACTAGCAAATAACCCCAATCCGAAAGACTCGGTTTTAGATGTGCAATATCTTCTAAAAAAAAGGGCAGTAATAAACTCAAAAATAGCCAAGCACTACTCAGTTCCAAAAAAGTAATACTATAAGGCTCGGCTTCGTCAATGAGGATTTTATTAAAAATACCAAAAAGTGTAGCTAGTAAAGAGGCTGCTAAACCTACCCACACCCCCAGCATCATATCTACTTGTATCCCATTCACCACGAATGCCATGCCTGGAATAATGAGTAATCCTAAAGCCACCTGATAGCCTTTTATGCGTTCTTTTAAGAAAAGTGGCTCTAAAAAAGCTGCAAAAAAAGAACTCGTAGCCATACATACTAACGAAATGGAAGCATTCGCCAACTTTATTGCGCCATAGAAGCATATCCAATGCAAACCAACTAGTACGCCTATACCCATAAATTGCAAAATCCGCTTAGTTGGCATGCTACGAAAAAGCTGGATAACATTGATAAAAAACAATAAACTAACACTCGTAATGAGTACCCGCCACCACACTAAATTGAGTGCAGAAAGGCTAATGAGATCACCCAAAATAGCCGTAAAGCCATAGGCGAAAACCGCAATATGAAGTTGGACGTAAGCACGTGTGGTAGCATTCACAATTCGTCATGTTTTGAGGCAGCAAGGTAGCAAAATTAGCTTACTCCTTGTTTTTCTACACTCATAAATCGGAATGACCAATACATCATGTTTAGTAGTATCCACATCAAAATTGTCATTCCCCAAGTAGTTGGATGCTCCAAAGGGTACATGCAACGCACACCTATATCGTGTAAAATGGCAGTAGGAGATTCTAATATATCCCAACTATTCCAGCGCAAAAAACGACCTAAATAAATCCCAAAACTAGTCAGAAATAATAAGCTTATCGAACTGATAGCCAGCCAATAAACGTTCAATTTAGGTGCTAATAAGCGTTCAATATCACGCAGGCTCAAAAAACCAAACAGTAAGCCTGTCCAAGCAAAAGAAAGAATCAATACCAGATCATACCATATAGGAGCATTCCCTCGGAGGCGCAGATGAAATAAATCGGTTAAGATATAGGGCGCATTCGGAAAAAAAAGTAACCAAATCATCAATAGCAAGCTAATTGCTAAAGCCGATTTTTGCAGTTTTGGTAGTAATAAAGCAATCGTGCTCAACAACCAGGGAATACCTGCCAAAAATAAATTCCAATTTAGAAATAGAAATACGCGACTATCTGTGTAGTAGTGTCTAATGATAGATAAGCTGAAACATAACAATGTGAGTAATGCTAAGAAAGATGCTTCTTTAAATTTTTGTGTTTTAATCATAAAAAGTACTTTGAAAAACAAAGTTACTATTATAAAATAATATTGTCAAGTACAAGCTAGTGTTCGACCAAATTTGAAACGACGGGTATATTGCGTGTGTTTTCTCGCTAATCAAGGCGCAAAATTTGGAACATAACGAGTTATGAAGCCACATTAGAGGAAATTATATCTATAAATGAATCCTTTGAATGTAAATAATCGTATATGAAAATATACATACTGTAAGTGCTTCGTGGTACTAGTGCATCAACCCGTAAGTAATTACCAACTTTAGGGAGCTTATTTTTTCGTTAGTCGAGGCATGAGGAGAGAGCATAACTGGTTATTTGACTGACGAATAACGAAGAATAACGGGAAAAGAAGCCGATAAAGTTGGTAATTATTTATGGATTGATGCACTAGTAAGCACAATGAAATCTCATTAATTATAGGCACTAACAAAGGTGATTTTATATATTTTATTGATTTCTATATGTGTTAAATCAATATTTCGGAGTCGCTTGGTTTTGTTTTATATATATTTTTCATATATTTGTATTGTAATGTAAACATATCTACTACTACTCACTTTACAAGCCCTATTTGCTTATCTCACTTCAAACTCTTTAGATTTTATTAATTGCCACAGTAAGTTCAGAAATTATTCTTAACTAATAGTAGTCCAAAATGAACTTACGTAAGTTATTACTTCTTGTAGTCATATTTACGTATTTGCAGTCCGCTGTCGGACAGCGCGATCTAGCAGTACTAAACGTTTTCTACAATTATATCAATATTACTACACCCGACAACTCTACTGAGATATTCTTCTTATGTAGGAATAGTGTCAAGAAAAGAGTTATCGGCAATCCTTATTTAGATAGGAAATGGGCAGATGCTCTGTTGATTTCTAATGAGGGAAATACCTACCAAGTAGAGGGGCGGTATCGAGTATTTGATGATGAATTTCAGATTCTACTTAATAGTAGTGTGAAGTCTGTCTTTCCGCATTTAATACATGGTGTCATCTTGGGTGAAAAAGCATACACGCCAGCCAAGATAGAAACACCATCGGGTATCGACTATGCCTACTTTGAAGTACTTGCAGAAGGAGATATTTACCTCCTCAAACGCTTCAAAACAAATGCTAAAACGACTAAAGATAATTATGTAAAGATAGGAGATGTTGAAACTACCTATTACTACATGAAGCGGGGAGATATTGCAAGACCGTTACACCATAGCCGTAGAAAATTGACACGCGTGTTAGGAGATAAGTCTGAATTCATTCAGCCGTTCTTAAAAGCAAATCGTCCAAACTTGAAAACAGAGGATGGTTTGAAAGCTCTTTTTAACTATTATAATAGTATGAAGGCTTAAGATTATAATTATTTACGTTAGTACTACTAAAAAGGAGATCTCTCAAACGAAGAAATCTCCTTTTTTTATTGGTTCAATTTTGGTGATTAGCCAAAGACGTTTTTATTTTAAGGGAAATATCCAAAAGGCTTTATTTTAACGCTTATAGGTTTTAAGTAATCGCCAATTTATCAAGTGCGCTGCTGCTACTGCACACCCACCAATACCTGCCAAAATCACATGCCAATTTCCATCCATAAATCGACTGACTAGAATAATCAAAAAACCAAACAATACTACATAGATAGCTGTCAGTTGCTGATGTTCTTTCCGATATCCTTGTATCAAAGATAGGCTCGCTAGAAGGATACTAAGAAATATAAAAAAACTTTCGATAGCATGATTTCCAATCCATGACAAGCCACTTAGTGCTCCAAAGGTAAGCACGAATGGAAGAGCCAAACAATGCAAGGCACAAAGCATGGAAGCTGAAAAACCTAGAAAGTCAAGATTGAGGCTGATAAACTTAGAGTGCATATTGGATGTATTTATATAAAGCACAAAAATAACATCTTCGCTGCAACAATGTTGCGTTAGAGCTTATTTTTTTAGGATTTATCTAAAATCACTTATATTTGGCTTATATGGAAAAAGCAGTAATCGATTTATTAAAATCATATCAACTTCGGACTACAACTGTGCGGAAACAGGTTTTAGATTTATTCATGCAATCTAAACATGCGCTTGGTAAAACTAATATAGAAGCACAATTAGAAGAGATTGATCGAATTACGCTCTATCGCACTTTACGTACATTTGAGCAAAAAGGTATTATACATGAAGCTGTAGACGGCAGCGGAAAGACAAAATACGCGCTCTGCTCCCATGAGTGTAGCGAACATGCGCATCACGACCATCATGCCCACTTCTACTGCTCTCTCTGTGAAAACACCGTCTGTATGGATAGTATTACTGTGCCAGAAGTGAGCCTCCCTGAGGGTTTTCGCATCAACTCTGCTCAACTTATTCTTTCAGGTGTTTGCCAAAATTGTCAATGATGAAATATCTAGTAGGAATTTTTGCGCTAACGGCATTACTTGCTTGCGGAAATATAGATAGACAATTCATAGAAGAAAGCAATTCCATTAAAGCACAAATTGCAGAGCAGCTTATAGGGATAGAAAAAGATGTAGCTAGCCTACGCCAGCACGCTGATGGTATTGACATACAAGGGCGCGCACTTACTACCGAGGAAATTGCACGGAATTCACGCATTCGAGGAGTAGAAGAAAGCTTTCATCAGTGGAAATCGCAGTATGAAAAAGCACAAGGTCTGTTAAAAGAATTCCCTACTCCAGCCGAAAACCAACTGAATGGCTACAAAGCAGCGAAGAAAGAACTCAATATTATTATTCAACGCATCGAGCTGTTGAAGAAAGACATTTAAATAAATGCAACGTATTCCTAGCCTCTACGTCGCCGCTAGTGACATACACGGTCGGGGCGTATTTACACATAGCCCTATTCCTGAAGGTACTTTATTGGAGATTTGTCCTGCCATCATTATTCCTGAAGCAGAAGTAGCTATTATTCATAAAACCATCCTACACGATTATTACTTTCTTTGGGGCGATGCGCAAAAAGAAGCAGCCATCGTGCTAGGCTTTGGCTCTATCTATAATCACTCGGACATACCTAATGCACGTTACATCATGGATTATGAGCAACAAAGTATGGATTTCTTCGCTACCCGCGATATTGAAGCAGGAGAAGAGATAGTTGTCAATTATCGTGATGATAATGACTCCCAAAGCCCGCTTTGGTTTCAAGAAAAATAATTTACATTTGCCTTGCTTAATTTAGATATGAGATGTGAGATTTGAGATGTGAGACTTTTTAAAGAAGTATAGGAAAACTAACTTCTAAGTAAACATCCTCTAATCTGCGGCTAACATTAGCAACATCTTATATCTCACATCTGTAAGTCTCACATCTAAAAAAAATGTCAATACATAAAGAAGTAAAAAAAGTAACCACCCACGTACTACAAGCCATGAAAGCGCGCGACGAAAAAATTGCGATGCTCACCGCTTATGATTATTCTATGGCACGCATTCTGGATGCTGCAAAAATAGATGTTTTGCTAGTAGGCGACTCGGCGAGTAATGTAATGGCGGGGCACGAAACTACTTTGCCCATCACACTTGACCAAATGATTTATCATGCGGCTTCGGTAGTGCGTGCGGTGGAACGCGCCTTAGTAGTGGTGGATTTGCCTTTTGGTTCTTATCAAGGCGACTCTAAAAGAGCTTTGCAATCTACGGTTCGCATTATGAAGGAAGCAGGCGCACACGCTGTGAAATTAGAAGGCGGCAAAGAAGTGAAGGACTCTATCGAGCGCATCCTTTCGGCAGGCGTACCTGTGATGGGTCACTTGGGACTCACACCACAATCTATCTACAAATTTGGTACATATACGGTACGTGCTAAGGAAGAAGCAGAAGCTGAACGCCTTATTAAGGATGCTAAATTACTGCAAAAGTTGGGGTGTTTTGCGATTGTATTAGAAAAAATACCTGCCAAACTCACTAAAGTTGTTTCGGAAGAATTGGTGATTCCCACTATCGGTATCGGTGCAGGGCCAGACGCAGATGGACAAGTACTCGTGACGCACGACTTGCTGGGTATTACGAAAGATTTTCATCCGCGCTTTTTGCGACGCTATCTGGAATTGTTCGATGAAATAAAAGGAGCTACCGAGCGGTATATCCATGATGTAAAAACGAACGATTTTCCGAACGAGAAAGAGCAATATTGATATGAGCGAAAGACAGCAAAAAATCAGGCAATTACTATTGGAGTCGCTGATGATAGTGTTCAGCGTCTTATTCGCGCTATTCATCTCGGAATGGCGCAACAATGTGAATGAAAAAAAACGCACCGCTACTATACTCGACAATATTGAAGCTGAAATAAAAGCAAATCACTTAGTATTAAAAGATGTATTGATGTATCACGACTCTGTACGTCAAAATATTACATTGGCAATAAAGCAAGATTCTATAAAACAAGTCTTTTTTCCTGATCAAAAATTTTATTTATACAAAGTAGCTCCAAATGGAATCATGCAAGAATACATCAACAATATAGCGTGGGAAGTAGCGAAGCAAGAACGAATTTCGACCCAAATAGATTTTGAGTTATCGAAATCGCTTTTTGTCGCGTATAAACAGCAATCTTCTTTTGAACAAGCACTTTATGACATCTCTGATTTGTTAAACAATCGCAATTCGCATAAGATAGAACATGCAGAAGAAACAGCACTACTATTTCGTCGAGCTTTCAATGAGTTGGTAGGACGCGAAATTCGACTTGCCATTGTTTATGAACACGCATTGAAGCAATTGGAGGCTGACTTTACCTCATACTTAGAGCTGCTGCAAGAGAAAATGGGGTAATAAAAGCGACGATGAAGCAACAAAACAAAGTCCGAAAGTTATTCTTGGAGTCGCTAATGATAATTTTTAGTGTACTCTTCGCACTTTTTGTGAATGAGTGGCGAAACAATGTCAATGAACGAAAGCAAACTGCCGTCATTCTTAATAATATAGAGCAAGAATTGCAACGCAATCAAGCGATTGCTCAAGAATTTTATACCTATCACGAGGAGGTATTACTTAATATGCGACAGATCTATGAGCAAGATTCTTTGAGCGAAAAGTTTTTAGGTAATGGACGTTTTGAGATATTTGAGGTAGCACCACGAGGCGTATATCAAAAAGCCTACAAAAATATTGCTTGGGAAGTAGCAAAAGAAGAGCGTATTTCCTCTAGAATTGATTTTGATATTTCGAGTGCTATCTTTGAAGCATACAATCAGCAAAATATCGTGAATAGCACCATAGCAAGAACATTAGACCTGCTAAACGAACCACACATACATGACGAGCAATATTTGAAACAAAATGTCATCCGTCTAGCGACTTTATTTGGTGAACTAAGAGGGCAAGAAGAGAGTTTATTAACCTATTATAAATACGCTTTGCAAAAGTTAGAAACAAGCTAAACATCCGATTTTGAAAAGAACAACCGTTTATATCATCATGGCTATTCTAGCAATGATTCTGCTCGCAGGCGCAATCATTGGCTACGATTATTATCAAAAAGTATTTGCCCCCAATGTACCTAAGCAATTGAGTACGCCCTATGTGCATATTCCTAATGGCAGCACTTTTGAAGCCGTAGTGGATTCCTTGCATAAAAATAAACTGATAAAAGATAAAGCCTCCTTTGCACAAGTAGCGGAATGGATGGAATACAAACGCCCAGAAATGCGCCCTGGTCGCTTTGAAGTACAATCCAATTGGAGCAATCGTGACCTTATCCGTCATCTGCGCGGCGGACGACAGGCTGCCGTAAAAGTAGTACTCAACAACTGCCGCATGAGCGAAAATGTAGCGGCAAAAGCTGCCCGCTTCATAGCATCCGATTCATTGACACTATGGCAGCTTTTTCAGGATAAAAAGTATATCCAAAAGCTAGGCTACACCCCCGAAACCTTCATCTCTATGTTCATTCCTAATACCTACGAATTGTATTGGAATACCACTCCCGAACAGTTCGCGGAACGGATGCAAAAGGAACATCAAAAATTTTGGGAAAAAGAAAATCGAGCAGCCCAACTCCAAGCACTCGATATGAGCAAGGAAGAAGTCTACACACTTGCATCGATAGTAGAAAAGGAAACCCGACAAAATAGCGAAAAAGCCCGCATCGCAGGTGTATACATGAACCGCCTGAAGCGCGGAATGCTCCTACAAGCCGACCCAACCGCTGTTTTCGCCACCCGCGATTTCGAGACTAAACGCGTCCTCAATCGGCACACCGAATTTGATTCGCCCTATAATACGTATATGTATGCAGGCTTGCCACCTGGCCCTATTGCGATGGCTTCCATCAGTAGCATAGATGCCGTGCTAAATTACGAAGACCATAAATACATCTACTTCTGTGCGCGGGGCGACGAATCAGGCTTACATAATTTTGGACGCACTTTGTCGCAGCATTACCAAAATGTGAATCGCTACAAAAAGAACCTCCGTCAACGCGGCTTACGATGATTAAACTGGATTTAATTGCCTACAAAAACAGTCTTCAAATCGAAGAACGCGAAGGCAAACGGGTAGTCTACGACCCTATTCGTCGCAAACACATCATCGTGCAGCCCGAAGAATTGGTGCGGCAGTTGTTTTTACAATACCTCTTACAAAATAAGCAATATGATAAAAACCGTATCGCTATAGAAAAAGGGATTACTATAAATGGACGCTTAAAACGCTTCGATATGTTCATTTACCGAAAGGATATGTCGCCTTTTATGCTCGTAGAATGTAAAGCCCCCACTATCAAAATTACTGAAGCTACTTTTCGGCAAGCTGCTTGGTATAATTTTGAGCTAAAAGCGGATTATTTACTCGTCACCAATGGTATACACACCCACTGCTGCGCTATTCAGCACGAAGAAAAGCAATATACCCATCTCGATTTTATCCCTGATTTTGAGTAATGTCCAAGGCTTCTCGCAACCTAATCCTAGAAGCAAAGTATAACATTAGAGAATTACTTAGGTATCAGGTACAAGGTATTAAGTATTAGGTACTTTCCAACTGCTAATTTCAAAATATAACAACCTATACCTTGTACCTAATACTTAATACCTAATACAAAATAAGCAATGAACAACACACTAGGATTCAATTCCCTTTGCGCGAAAGAACTAGCTGAAAATAGAACGACGCGGCCACACGCCCTACCGATATATGCGACTTCCTCTTTTGATTTTGAAACGATTCAGCAAGGCATAGATGTCTTTTTAGGTAAAGAAGAAGGGCATATTTATGGTCGCTTTGGCAATCCTACTATTGATACCACCGCCCGAAAGTTAGCACAGCTTGAATCCTTCGGACAAGACTTTGAAGCAAAAGCCTACTTATTTAGCTCAGGCATGGCGGCTATTTCAGGCGTATTATTGGGCTTACTGAAAGCAGGAGATAAAATCCTGACGCAAGGCAACATATATGGCGGCACGACGGGTTTGATGACTGAAATCCTACAGCCACTCGGCATAGAAGCGGTTTATACCGACTTGCGAAATGCTGTGAAAGTAGAGCAGATTTTATACAATAATCCCTCTATCAAAATGGTGTACTTAGAAACACCTGCCAACCCAACTCTAGCCTGTGTTGATATTGCAGTCATTTCGGCGATTAGCCATGAGTATAAGAAATTGGTAGTGGTGGATAATACCTTCGCTACCCCTTATTTGCAGCAACCTTTGGCTTTAGGAGCCGATTTTGTAGTGCATTCTACCACTAAATACCTGAATGGACATGGCAATTCCATAGCAGGCGCAGTAGTTGGGCGCGATATGGACGCGATGGAAAATAAAATATGGAAAACCTTAAAACTCCTCGGTGGCAACTGCAATGCTTGGGATGCTTGGCTCACCTATAACGGCATGAAAACCCTCGCCTTACGCATGCGTCAACACAGCTTGAATGCCATGCAAGTAGCGCGCACTTTAGCCGCACATGATAAGGTAGAAAAAGTAAATTATATCGGTCTCGATACGCACCCTGACCATGAATTGGCGAAGCGACAAATGCGCGACTTTGGCGGCATGTTGAGCTTTGAGCTAAAAGGCGGCTTGGAAGCAGGCAAGGCGTTTATGGATAAATTACGCTTCTGCACCCTTGCTCCCACACTAGGCGATGTGGATACTTTGATACTACATCCTGCTTCTATGTCGCATATAGGCGTAGCAAAAGAAGTGCGTGAAGCCAATGGCATCACCGACGGACTGATTCGGATTTCGGTAGGCATTGAAAATGTGGAAGATATTTTAGTGGATATTATGACGGCACTTTCGTAGATAATGAGTGAATTGCGAATGAGTGAAT
>JAHDCQ010000182.1 GCA_020629845.1 Saprospiraceae bacterium
ATTAAAACATCAAATGTGTAATTTTTTATTAGCAAGTATTTTACAAAGTAATCGGTAAGTACTCAATGAGTGAATGAAAGAATTATGAATGAGTGAATAATTGTAGATTTCATTTGCTCATTCAGTCATTCAATATTCACTCATTGAGTATTTACGTAATCGTTTTGCTAATTTTCAATTTGGCGAACATATTTTAAGTATATCTGCCCAAATATTTATTGTGATGAACACGCTGCACAAAACTATTTTTATCATGAAACACATTGTACTATTTTTCTCCTTGATGATAGCCTCAAGTTGCTTACTAGCACAATTCGATATTGGAGAAACTAGCCTTCAATTTAATGATGCTGGTCGTACTATCAATACCGACGTTTGCTATCCTGCCACCGCAGCAGGCGCGGGTACTCCGCTTGCAAGTGGGCAATTTCCAGTCATAGTATTTGGGCATGGTTTTCAGCTTGCACCAGTAGATTATGATTGGGTAAAAGATGTGCTTGTACCTAAAGGCTACATTATGATATTGCCACGCTTTTCGCTCAATATTTTTGCGCCTGACCATGTGCGTTTAGGAGAAGATGTAGCATTCATTCTTGAAGAAATGTTTAATAACACGCCTACGTTTTTTGCGGGAGCGATAGAAATGAAAAGTGCTGTAATGGGACACTCTATGGGAGGAGGTGTTACCTATCATGCGGCAGCAAATAACCCGAACGTGACTACTACCGTTACCTTTGCTGCGGAGTCAAATACAAGCCCAACGGAAGTAGTTTCTATTGCTGGCAATGTAACTGCTCCCTCACTTGTGATTGCTGGCTCTAATGATTGTGTATCACCAAATGCAGATGATCAAATTCCTATCTATAATGCTTTAGGCTCGCCTTTCAAAACCTATATCGAAATCACAGGAGGCTCACATTGTCAGTTCACCGATGGTTCATTTACTTGTAGTTTAGGAGAGTTTGGTTGTAGTACAGGAACTTCAGAGGCGGCTCAGCACGCAGCAGCAATCACCCTTGCCTGCGATTGGTTAGCTTATTACTTGCAGGATGATTGTCCAGCATTTTCTGACTTTTTGACTACTACTACCAATAGCATATATGAAGACTTTGCTTCCCCCATCAATGCTAAGGTTAAAGTCTTTTTGCAAGGGGCGCATAATGGTACAGATATGAACACGGATTTGCAAACTGCGGGTTTACTGCCCATGAGTGAACCTTATTCGAGTTTAGGGTTTATGCTAAGCAATGCAGGCGCAAATCTTGGCTTAAGTGTACCCTCACTCACAGGTAATAATGGCATTGTAGATTGGGTGGTGGTAGAAGCACGTAGTACAACGACGGCTGTGGCAGAATCAGTGGTAGCACTCGTACAAAAAGATGGAGATGTAGTGGCAACGGATGGGCTTTCACCTGTGGCATTTTCAACGCTTACGCCTGGGATGTATCATGTAGCGGTACGACATCGGAATCATTTGGGAGTAATGACGCAGAATACAGTAATGTTGACGGCTAATTAGAATTATTCTTGAAATAGGAAGTGAATTTAGTGTTCACTTCCTATTTCATGTTAGTAATTAATTCAAAGAAAACTGAAGCACCATCTCCGAAGAATTATGAAACATCAGTTCGCTCACGTAAGGTGTCATCCAATCTGCCAATGGAAATTGCGCAATGGTTTCCATTACTTCAAATTCGCTGTCGGCTACAAAAATCACCCAGAGTAACGAACGGTCAAGTGCGAGCGAATAGGATTTTATTTTACCTTCTGCCAGCAAATAATTGACCATATTCCGTTGTGCTGGAATCCCCTTTATAAACTCCATTGGAAAAGGATCTGGTAGCTCAAACTCTACCATGAATTGCTTTTTCATATATTGTATGTAAATATGTCTTTATCAAGTAGATAGGAGAATAATCAATTTGAGATGGACAATCATTTTTTACCCAAATGTTCTCCTATGTTGTACCCTAAAGGAACGCCTTATATTTTGAATTGTTTTATGTACATTCGCTATAAAGCATCAAAAACACCTGTTATTGGACAAAGCTCTTGAACTACAAATGAGTTTGCTAGAATACGAATTTTTTATCTTTTTAGACCTACAGAATGTTAATTGGTCACATTGTTTTTTGAACGATTAATAATTACATAAGAGATGTTTTAAGGAAATTACATTTTACAAATTTGGTTTTCTGACAAATACTGATACGAAATTTAAAAGATTATCAACTTGAAGCACAAAATGAGACCAAAATCTCCTCGTTCAAGATGGCAATTTTATTTATTTCGCGTTCCTTATTTTTCTGAAATCGTCTCTAGTTCCCGCTTTATCGCTTCTAATTCATAGTATTCAAAACTGAAATATTCGGTATGCTGCCCGATGGCATAGCGTTGTCTGCGGTATTTTTGTTTGAAAAAAGTCTCTAGAAATGCCACGCCTTTTAGCGCATATAGTATTCGAATATCTGCCTTTGGGAACTGTCTTAAATCTAAGCGAATTTCTTGCAAACGTTCTGCTAAAGGACGGGCTGTGAGTCCAATTTTATAAAAAATATGGTATGCCCCCGTCTGAATTTCCAGAAAATACAATTGAAAACTATGAAACCAAGCCAATTCTTTTTGATACAACTCCAGCTTAGCTTGCGCTTCGGCGAGTTGTTGCTTATTGCTGTGGTAATTTGTTAAAGCTTTGCGATGTGGTATGAAAGAGTTCGGTAAATACGTCAAATCAGGAAACGCTTCAAATTCATAGCGCACATAAGCAACTATTTGGCGGGCTTTTACATATTGCCGATGTGTGCGTAGGTAAGCAAATAGCGTGCGGATATGCTGCTTGTTTTGTGCGTCTTTTTTATGTAGAAAATCACGCTGCTTTTGGCGTTTTTGGAGGGCTTGTTGAATCGCTTGCTGTTTGCGATGCGTATAGTCTGAAAGCGAATAATCGAGCGGTAGTTTTTTGCCTAAGTCTAAGAGTGCCGCGCTGCCTGTGCCTAAGCAGCTTTTGCCTACATGCGCGAAATGATGTGCGTTTTGTTTGCCTTTTTTTGCTAATAATTCTGCATGACAATACGGGCAGCACAAGTCCGTCCGTCCGCTTGGAACTTCCGAAATGTGGGTGAGTCTGCCTGCTTGTTTGCCGTAGGGAAGGAGCATGATTTAATTAGATGTGAGATAATAGATATGAGACTTACGTTAGATTGGGTTTTATCTCAATTTCAATATTTCTAACTATTTTTTCATTCATTTTAATCGTCAAATCAATCTTATTTTCTGTTCTAATAATGGATTGGATATGGTAGGTTCTAAATTCAAACCACAGATTTTCTCCTTCCATCATTGCAATTGCACCGCTAATTCGTACTCCAAATGATTTTAACTTGAACCTTAAATTAGAGGTAGTAGTAAAATGCCTGTCGTAATTCTCTTTATTGAAAGATATTCTATCCGTGACTATTATTTCTTTTGAGACTTGCTGCGCCAGATACTCCATAGTAGCAATTATCTCCTCCTTTAGTTTTGCATCCATATGATTTAGTCAATCTACGAATTGACTGCTTATCGATTAGGAATGAGAAATAAATAAGATTACAAATTTTGACTTGGGATTTTTTAGGTGTAACAAGGCGAAAAACACAGCCATAGCAGGGTTACGGCGAGTATTTTCAACGAAGTTAGACCTATAAAATCGTAGTCAACTTTGTAAAGTTATTTAATTCTCATTCCTTAGCCATTACTTAGGCAATCGAATAGCAAAGGTCGTGCCTGCACCTTCTTTAGATTCTTTTACAAATATTTTCCCTGCATGGTATTCCTCTATGATGCGTTTTGCCAGCGAAAGCCCAAGTCCCCAACCGCGTTTTTTGGTGGAAAACCCAGGCTGGAAAATCGTCTTCCATTTATTGCTTGGAATGCCTTTTCCTGTATCCCATACATCCACGCATACATAATTGGGTTCTTCGTAGACTTTTGCACCTATTTCACCTTTGCCGCCCATCGCATCGAGGGCATTGCGGAGCAAATTTTCAATCACCCAAACAAACAAATGTGAATTGATATTCGCAAAAATCGGCTTTTCTGCACTCGCATCAGGAAAATTAAATCGTACTCGACGCGAGGCTCTGCGCTGCATATAAGCGCGGCAGTCTTCGAGTTCGTTGTAGATGTTTACTTCCTTGAGTTCGGGAGCGGAACCAATCTTGGAGAAGCGATCAGCGATGAGTTCTAAGCGAGCCACATCGTTACGGAGTTCATCGGCTATTTCATGGATTTCTTCGTCTTCTTCGCGTATCATTTTGAGGTGATCAATCCAGCCGAGCATAGCAGAAATAGGCGTACCGAGTTGGTGAGCGGTTTCCTTTGCCATACCTGCCCACACGCGGTTTTGTTCACCACGTCGTGCCGAGCTGAAGGTATAGTAACCAAAGGCAATAAATGTACCAATAAGTAACATTTGAAAAATGGGAAAATACTTTAAAAGTGTAAGAATGCGAGATTGTTCATAAAATAGTTGTTGCGGCCCGACTTCTATCATCTTAGCACCACCTCTTTGCATACGACTAAGTTGAGTACGAAGGTAAGCATCATCTAAGTCGCGTTCCGCACCAAAATTCTTTGCAGCAATAATGCTATCTAGTACATTATCATACAGGATAATAGGAATGCTTGTATTATTTTCAATGATTTTCAGGTTTAGAGTGTGGTCATAATCCATTTTAGTTTCGTCGCTGAGTTGTTGCATTGCACTCAACCAAACTTCAGCCTTTCGACTTTCTTCTTCTCCTAGTTTGATGGATAAATAGGTCGTAAACCCCATCGTGAGTAACAAGATGATAATACCTGCGGCGGCTAAATACCACTTCCATTTCGATTTCTGCGCGTAGATGTCCATCCAAAGTTGGTTAAGATGTCGAGTACTTGAATTAACTAAACCTAAGTTTGCTTCCGTTTATCGAACAATTCAGTCGCTTTCGCACGAAGATAGCTACATTTGTCTTGCTAGACCAAATTTTGGTATTAGGTACTAGGTATTATGTATTAAGATTTAGCAATTCAAGCTTTACCTATATACTTTGTACCTAATACTTAATACCCAAAACAACTAAACGCTTTGACAACACTACTAATTATATATAGCCTATTTTCATTTATACTCGCCCTTGCCTATGTCGTCATTATGTGGCGATATGTACGGAATTGGCAAGTGTTAGAGACTTGGGAAGTGCCAAAAGGCTTTGTACCCAATACGCACATCTCGGTACTCATTCCTGCCCGCAATGAAGCGGAAAATATAGGGGCATGTATCGAATCTATTTTGCAACAAAGTTATCCTTGCGACCTTTATGAAATCATTGTGCTAGATGACCACTCGGAGGATGAAACCCCCGATTGGGTGCGGCTGTTCCAAGTACAATGTACCAATGTACACCTATTGCAATTGGCGGACTTTGTAGAAGCAGGCGAAACGCAATCCTTCAAGAAAAAGGCTATCGAAATCGGCATCAAACACGCTACGGGCGAACTCATAGTGACAACGGATGGCGACTGCGTGGTGCAAAGCAATTGGCTCTCCTTAATCGCTTCTTTTTATGAGACCAAAGATTTGAAATTCATTGCTGCGCCTGTCAATTTTTATAAGGAAAAAAATATCCTTGAATACTTTCAGTCGCTCGACTTTATGGGTATGATGGGTATAGCAGGTGCGGGTATTCAAGGACAATTTATGCGGATGTGCAATGGCGCGAATTTGGCGTATCGCAAATCAGTATTTAAGGAAGTGAATGGCTTTGAAGGCATCAATGAACTTGCTTCGGGCGATGATATGCTATTGATGCAAAAAGTAGCAGAACACTATCCCGATGGCATTGGCTATTTGAAAAACCAGGCAGCTACTACATTTACGGAAGCAAAACCAACACTAAAATCCTTCCTCAACCAGCGTATTCGTTGGAGTACCAAATCGAGCAGCTATCGAGAGCGTTTGGTGACGGTGCTTCTAGCCTTGGTCTTTTTCTTTTGCTGCAATATCCTATTGAGTGTGTTGCTGTTGCCTTTTTTGGGTTGGGGAGCATTGGCTATTTTACTTTTTTCTTTATGGCTAAAAGCAGCTATGGATTATTGGTTTTTGAATACGATGAGCCAGTTTTTCCAGCGCGAAGCCTTGATGCAGCACTTCGTCCCCTCTTTTTTTATGCACACTTTATACATTGCGGTGGTGGGTTTTCTTGCCAATATAAAAACGACTTATGAATGGAAGGGACGGCGAGTGAAATAATATCATACCACCATAGATACATCTACCAAAGGAAACCTAAGGTCGAAACTAATGGTAGTGCCTTTATTTACTTCGCTTTGTAGCTTTATTTTACCTCCATGCAATTTTACTAGTCGCTTGCAGAGTGGGAGTCCTAAACCCAAACCATCGAAACTGCGATTGTAAGAATCTGATACCTGCGTAAAGGCTTCAAAAATGACAAGCTGTTTTTCGAGTGGGATACCGATGCCTGTATCTCGCACCTGAAAATTAATACACACTTCGGTGTCATCCTGTTCCAAAACAGTTGCTTGAAGACTGACCTTCCCCTCGGGTGTAAATTTTACGGCATTATCGAGCAAATTGTGTAATACTTGTTTTAGGCAACGTACATCTCCAATTACCTCTCTAGCTACGTTGTATTTATTTAAGGAGAGTTGAATATCAAGATTTGGCTTATCGTTGGTCGCTTGGAAGCTTTTAATTGTAGTTTGTAGGAGTTGGTGTAGCTTGAACGGTGTTTTTTCTAGCTTTATGTCTTCATTTTCCAAATCCATAAAGTAGAGCAAGTTGTCAATCATTTTGAGCATGTTTTTATTCGAAATGTCCAAGTTTTCGATACAAAACTGCTGGTCGGGCGTTGGTTCATATTCTTTGAGCAATTCCGTGAAACCCACAATGGAATTCATAGGCGTACGCAATTCGTGACTCACTACAGCCATAAATTCTCGTTTTGCTTTGGCAGCTACCAATGTTTTTTCATGTGCTACTTGTAGGTCTTGATGCTGTTCTTGTAGTAGTAGGCGTTGCTCATGTTCTTTCATGCGTAGCTTTCGTTCCGTATTGTATCGTCGGGAACTTAGGGCAAAGGTAAAGACCAATTTTTCAGTAAAAATAGCCACCATTAGAATGGCATCTGAGAAAGGAGAAATGATGGAGGGATAGATAGACCCAAAAGTAGCGGCAAGGCTACCGCTTACTAAAATAACATAACCAAGAATCACAAATTTGCCTAGCTCTGTATGTTGTTTTCTTAATTCAAATAGAAATATTAGCACCAAGCCAATAAAGGTAAATACACCAATAGCTATTACTTTATCTGTTGCCACCAAGTCAAAATTTGAGCTTATAGCTACATATACAAAAAGCCCCATAGTAGCTAATGCAAAAAGGATGAAAAAGCGAAATATCCTATGCCATAAGGGTATTATTTTTTTTAGATTTAGTAAAGCATCTATGAATAAAATATAAGCAATAGCAGAGGCTAGTACCGTAAGACCTACTAGGGTGATATAAGCAGGATGTGTAGACCAAATTGTACTTTCTGCCCATGTACTTAATAGTCCAAAACCATGAGTAATATAATGACTTTCAAAACCTGTAGTAAACAATTCTCCTAGAATGATAATAAGTAGATAGAGAATATAATAACCGTACTCGGCTCGCCATTCGTACCAGCCTAACGATAACACAAATAAAATCATCATGATAAGCCCACCAATCATAAGGGCATTGAACGTAAGTGTTCTTGAAATCATATTACCATATTGCTCCATAGGAGCTAACTCTACATCTAGAATAGGCGTACGTCCAGCACGGGTATCTATTATTTGTGCATAAATATGAACGGGTTGATTCGTGGGTAAATGGAGGCGCATCATAGTACGTGACATTTCGGAAATCGGATGGTAGGAACGCTTTGCATAAGGAATATGATGCCCCAATTGATAACTTTGATATTGCTCGGTATTAGGATGCTGAATATATATCTTGATATCGGGAATAAGCGGATGAAATGCTAATAGCCAATCGGTTTGCATCGCATTTTCCGCTAGGGTATTTTGGAGTGTAATACGTGTCCAATACGCATTGACATCGTGTTGAGGTGGTATCCAGTTTTTTGCGCTTGTGAATGTCTTTTGCTGTACTTCTTCCAAACTGTAACTCGCACTCACATCCTCTAATACTTCCAAATGTTCAGTAAGCACTAAGGGCGCGTCAGCAGCAGCTATATTGATGAGCTGTTGAGCCTTGGTACTGGTCAGCATACTACAACAAAATAGTATAGCTATAGTGTAGCGGTATATTTGTTTCATATACGTATGTAGTATATTGGCTTGGGCGAGAATTTGCCTTGATTAAATTAAAATATTTATGCCTTTGAAAATAGAACGTTATGTAAGCGTTTTTTGTGATAAGAACATATAGAAAAATGACATATTACTTCATACGAAGAAGCTTATAAGATGTTACTTGATACTTTCCTTAGAATGATATTTCTGCAGAGCTATCAGAAAGGAGAAATCGAAGGACAAAGCTAAAAATAGTGCCTTTATTGACGATGCTTTTTAGTTCTATATTACCTCCTTGTAGCTCGATAAGCCGCTTGCAGATGGGAAGTCCTAGCCCTAAGCCGTCAAAGTTTCGATTACAAAAATCGGATGCTTGTGTGAAGGTCTCAAAAATAATGGCTTGCTTTTCGATGGGTATGCCAATGCCCGTATCTTGCACCTGAAAGTTAATGCAGACCTCAGTCTCACTTTGAGTTACCATGTCGACTTGTAGATTTATCATGCCTGTAGATGTGAATTTTACGGCATTGTCCAGCAGGTTTTGCAAAATGAGTTTCAAGCAGCGTCTATCTCCAATTATCTCTTGAGGTAAATACGCTGCCCTAGTCATTTGAATATGTAAATGGGGATTATGATTAATCTCCTGAATGGCTTGGATGCTTTCCTGTAGTAATTGGTGCAAATCGAAAGGGCTTTGTTCCAGTTTCGTTGCTCCATTGCCCAAGTCCATGCTATAGAGCAAATTATCAATCATTTTGAGCATATTTCTATTCGAAATGTCTAGATTTTCGATATAGAACGCTTGGTCGGGTGTTGGTTCGGAATCTTTTAGTAGCTCCGTGAAGCCTACAATAGCATTCATCGGTGTGCGAAGCTCATGGCTCAACATGGCCAAAAAATCTTGCTTTGCTTTTGCTCCGCTGACTTTTTCATCGCTTATTGCTACGGCTTGATTTGGATTTTTGGTTAATAACTTTGCTGCCCTTCCTAATTGTTTGTAGTCTTCAGCATGATATTGATTGGCACTTAAAGCAAACGTAAAGACCAGCTTTTCGCTAAAAACAGCCACTAGCAAAATAATATCCGAAAAAGGAGCAAGCACCGTATCATAAAAAGCTCCGTAGATAGCTACGATACTTCCTATCACTAGAACGACATAGCCCCAAATGACAAATTTATCCAATCTGGCATTGGTTTTGTTTAAGGTAAAAAGGAAGACGGAAGCCGCTGCAAAAAAAATAGCGATACAAGCCGCAATGACTTTGCTTACTGCTACTAACTCCAAGTCGGAGCTTATGGCCATATAGATGAAAACACCGATATTGACCAGAGCAAAAAGACAGAAATAATGAAATATTTTATACCAAGAAGGCATAAGTTTTCTCAATTTAAATGCGTCCTCTAGCAAAGAGGATATAAGCAATAGGTATAAATAAAATGCTAAGAAGCTGTTTTAAAACAGCTTCTAAGAGCAATGCGGGTATGCTATTGGGATAGTCCCAATTCATCACGTAGATGCGCGAATTGATTGCTGTTTTTTGCCCAATAATCGGACTGCATATTTTGCTTAAGTGTGGCTTTGGTGAGTTGTCCGCCATCATCCTCCGACCATGCTAGTATTTTATGTGGAAATTCTGTTTCAAACGTAATAGTAAGGGTACGCTCTAGGTGCAGATACTCTAAGGTATATTGCTTGCCATTTTCAATATCTCGGATGTATGCTCGTGCCTTTGTAGGGCGAATAGGCTTATGCAACAGACGCGTATACATAGTAGCAGGAATAAGCTTTACTTCTCCAAGTGGTAAACTTTCAGGCCGCAAACGAATGCGATTGAACAACTCATCTTCCAGCAAAGTCGCTTTTACTTTAAAATCCTTATCACCTTCCGACTCGAAGTATGAAAAAGCAGCTACGCGATATTGCCCTTTCTCTAGGTTGAATTGTGTATAGGTCTGCCCACACCACTCTTGCGAACTAGTCGTTGCTTTTACACTATTCGGAAATTGCTCCAATTGTACTGGCGTAAATACCGAACTCATCATGGAGTAGTCGTAAATACCTGTATTGAACTTGCGGAGGGCATTCATCTTCATTACTGGCATCTCATCCTTTTCTCCTTGTGAATAGTCTAGTTTTACTTGTTTTTCCTTAGAAAAAGGCTCTGTTACAAATACCAGCACCGCATCGCCTTCACGTGTTTCGCCATAGCGTGCTTGCTCTAAGTCGTAGCTATTAACCTCTGCTTTGCCTGCATACCAATATTCATTGAATGGCTCCGTTGGTATCGGGTTTGCCGTTGCAATTGCCTTGGGTATATCTACTGTCGGAACTTCTATATCGCTGCATCCACCTACCAAGAGTAGGCTAGCTAAGAACATGATTTCTATTTTCATAAGTGGGAAATTGTATGAACAGTTCTTATTTAAGTAGTCGAGTTTAAATAATTTCCTGCTGATATTGAGTTGATTTTTTTGAAGG
>JAHDCQ010000183.1 GCA_020629845.1 Saprospiraceae bacterium
TATTAGGAGCAGAAATCGCTCAAAATAATGATATGAGCCTAGAAATGACCTATAACCAAAGCACTAAAACGGCGATTCGTCTGCGTACTTCTTATGTGCAAGTTGCTTTTGATGGCAATGCTGATTCCCCTGTTGGCTTTGCGATGCTCAATGGGCTACGTGATGGGCAGAATTACCTCTGGAATTTATCTATAGACCGACAGTTAGGAGAGAATATTCGGCTTAACATAACGTACGAAGGGCGTAAAACAGGAACTGCACGTACTGTACATATTGGCCGCGCTCAGGTAAGTGCTATATTTTGAATGCTTGAGCTGACTATGTAAGTACTCAATGAGTGAATGAATTTTTTTTGAATGAGTGAATAATTCTAAATTATATTCGCTCATTCAGTCATTCACAATTCACTCATTGAGCATTTACCTAACTATTAAATAACTAATTGATTACTAGTAACTAATTGCTTGTCAATAGCATAAAGTGCGTATACTAATCCAGAGTTTTTAAGTTAAAATATTGATGTTTATTATATATGTATTTGTTTTGTATTGATTTAAAATATATATTTGTAGTATGTAATGTATGACTACACTTCTCATTTCACATTCGCTTATACCACTCACATTAAAAAAGTAATTTAGCTGTACTTTGTCCAAAGTATGGTAATTTATAATTAAAAGCTATGAAAATAAGGCTCTATATACTTAGAGGTGGGCTTTGGTACGTCTTTTTATTTGTGTTTTATACTTCCTTTGCACAAGAGCCATGGATAGATATTCTTCCAGATGCTGCTCCTTCTAGTCCACAAGAATTGACAATGGTGGGTAATACGCTATACTTCACTGCATTTTCTTTGACAGGTGGTCGCGAACCCCACAAGGTAGATTGTGCAGGCGGTATAGATACAGACCCTACTGATAATCTCTTAGATATAGTTTCTGGATTTGGTGGCTCCTCACCTGGTGAATATGTAGAATGGGACGGAGAGCTTTATTTTGTTGCTGCTGAGCCTATTGGTGGTGGTGATTTTGATATAGCAATCTATAATGCTGATGCTTCTTGTAATTTCTCGGTAGCCAACAATAGCTCTTTAGGATCTTTATTAAGTTCTTCAATTTCTAGTTTAAGACCAGCAGGCGATTATCTATTTTTTAATAATAGTGGTAATCTTTCTAAATTGGATATGATGGGGAATGTCACGACTATAGTAGATGGTAGCAGCACTACCATTTCTGGTATAGGTAATTTAGAAGCCTTTGGCAGTAGCCTTCTGTTTGGAGCTAATGCTAGTGGAACTTCAGTATTATACGAGATGACGGACTTAAGTACTAATACAGCTGGTGTGCTATTAGATAATGTAGGAGAAACAATTGGCGACCCTGATATTATTATAGCAGGCAGCTATGCTTATTTTATTGGAGATTCGCCTACAAGTGGCAATGATGTCTTGTATTGCTATGATGGTACTAATCCTCCTTTCGTTGTCATGGACGGTGGTTCTGCCTTATCTTTTTCAAGTAACAGGAGAACTATAATTGGTAATACACTCTACATAGCTGATAGTGCCGACAATGTTTATGCTATCAGCAATGGTATGGTAAGTAGCCTTACGCCTTCCACCACCGCTAGTTCTTGCGATGGCATGTCTACGAATAATACACCTTCCTCTATTCAAAATTTAGTGGATTGGAATGGTACGCTTGCTATTATTACTTCCACAGGAGTATATACCGTAGATGGAACAGAAATTGAGGTTTTTCAAGATGGACTTATGGACTTGGATAATATCTCTGCAAGTTCGGGGAATACGCTCTATTTTAAAGCTAGTTCAGGCGGTAGTGATGTACTATGGGCAACAGATGGTGCATGTCCTGCGGTAGTAGATGCAAATGTTACCTCACCTGCGGAGTTGATTGCGATACCTGGTACGAATGATATTTTCTTCGTGGGCAGTACTACAACCTATGGTAGAGAGATATATAAAGCCTCTGTTAGTCAAATATTGTCGGTAGAGTTTTTGGATTTTTCAGCTACTGCTATGGAGTCGGAGGTTGTTTTAAAATGGACAACGCTCTCTGAAATAGATAATGCGGGTTTTGAGGTAGAGCGCAGTAAGGACGCGCTGCATTGGGAAACGCTCACATTTGTGAAAGGAAATGGTACGACTAATGATTTGAGTCAATATGATTTTATAGATAGTGAAGCATTCACAGGCACGAACTATTATCGCTTGCGACAGATAGATACGGACGGGCAGTATAGCTATTCGGATATTGTAACGGCTTATCTATCTAACTCAAAGTTGGAAGTACGAACTTGGCCAAACCCTGTACAAAATAGCTTGTATTATACCATTAGTTCAGAAGAAAATGAGGAATATCAAGTCGCATTATACAATGCTGTGGGAATAAAAGTGTTTTCAGAAATTGCATTTAATACAGGCGAAGCGCGTATAGATATTGCTCATTTACCTATGGGCAACTATTATTTGAGTATTTATACTCCAAGCAATCAATTTACGCAACAAATTATAAAAATATAAAAGACTAGCTTAATCAATTTTTATGTTAATAGGTGGGACATGGCATGGCTATAGTCTCACCTTTTTCGTTGCAGCAAATCTGCTACAGACGCGGGGCGTTTTTCATCATACCATTGTACGCCTTCTAGTTTTATGGCATCGTGATCTACTTTATTCATGGGGTCTAATTTGCCTTGTGGTTCAGTATAAAACTTAATGGTCTGAATCGCATTATCTCCGAAATAGAGCTTCATATCACTACATATAATTTTATTCACCCCAATATATGCTTTATCGTCATCCTGTGCGTAGTAGACCGATTCGGCATTACCTTCCACATCCATTTCCCGAAGATTACCTTCCTCGAACTTTGCGGTGATATGTTTTCCCTTGATTTGATTATAATAAATCTGATCCCCCGAATTGATGATAAGAGAACGCTGGTGCAAAAAGATGCGATGAATTTGCTCATCTTTCAGCGACATATGAATAGTGTCTGCTTGAAACTGCGAAGTATCCGACCAAATTAGTGGATTTTGGAAGAAGCGAAAAGTGGAATCCTTCGTATTGTAGGTCAAAGAATCACAAACTGCCTGCAAGTCACTTTTGAAAATCTGGACGCTTTCGTCTGCTATCACAATGCGTGTGGTATCGAGTGCAAGGGTATCTATCTCACTTTTCGCCATCAAAGTATCCGAAGCCATATAAAGTGTATCGCCATCTACTATCGTTATCAATAGCGGTCGCCCACCGCTTGCTTTGAAAAAGTCCGCATCTTGGTCATAAGCAGCATATTCGGAACGTATCGTTACATCCGCACTCGTATCTTGCCATACTACATTGCCCGAAGCAATGCCCAAGCCTGTGTTTTTATCATAGTCCACTTGGTCTGCCTCTAGAATGTTTTCCTCATCTTCAATCAAAGAACGCCCCCGTGTCCGATAAACTTCATTTTTGGAATCATAGATAATTTCTTCTGCCGTTATGTTTTGTTCGCCATCATTATAGCGTGCATTACCCCTTAGAATAGTCTCTTCTGTTCGTTCATTATAGGTTATCGTATCGGCTATTGCTTGGCGTTCATTTTCTATAAATAGTGCATTCCCTGAAAGCTTATACGAATCTGTTTTACCTTCATAGCGAATGACATCTGCTTGTGCTTGTTGGTCGCCTTTTACCAATTGCGCATTCTGCCGAAATTCAGCTAGGCTATCCGCAATATTATAAAAACCATCCTCGCAATAAATCTGCACACTATCACTCCGAATGAGCGTTGGGCTAAGAAAGGTCACGACCCGCGAATTGGTATTGAGTTTTAAGGTATCGGTACGTAAATCAAATTCAGGGTCTATCACGATTACACTATCCTTAAAAAACACCTCATCGCTTTCCGTGTGATAATAGCCGCGTTTGCTTGTAAGTTGCGTTGCGCCATTGGTGAGTAGTGCGCCCTCTTGATAGGTGGCTATTTTGGTGTTCATATCATAATCCAAGCGGTCGGTGAAAAGTTGCTGTTCACCGCTTTCTAGTACCACATCACCAAAGAGGTTTGCTTCTTTTGATTCACCATCATAATTGAGTGAATCTGCGAAAATATTCAGCGAATCCCCTTGCTGAATAATGACATTTCCTTTAGCTATCACATGGGTATTATTCGTAATTGTTGCCGAATCACAATACATAAAGATACTATCCTGCCGAAATTCAGCAGCCCCTGCCAAACGGTATATCACATCCTTATCTACTTGGAAATAATCCAGCGTATCGGCATGGTCAATTGTAATTGGTGTTTGTTTCGTAGTATCTTGTACGTTAGTTTGGAGTTGCCCCAACACCACGCCATATATAAGTAAGAAGAAACAGCTAACTATAATTTTTCTGCCCAAGCGAATTGTTTTTGGCTTTTCGGCTGTTTAGCTATTTGGCTATTTAGCATATAGAATCCAAGCTAAATAGCCAAATAGCCAAAAAACTAAAAAGCTGAGTGCAATTTAATCCAAACTAATCATCAATTGTCCCTTATCTACCGCTTGCCCTTGCTCTATGGTAATTTCCTTCACCACGCCTGCACTAGGCGATTTGATAAGGTTTTCCATCTTCATAGCTTCTAATACCAGCAAGGGAGTACCTTCTTCTACTTCTTGCCCCACTTCTACTGCAATGCTCAACACTAGCCCTGGCATAGGTGCTTTGATGTCCGATATTCTTTGTGCGCTGGCTACAGCCAAGCCCATTTTATCTACAAGTTGATCGAGTGGCGTAGCGATTTTTACATGGTATTCCTTGCCATTCACTTTAATCGTATAGCTTCTATCGGCAAAGTTTGATGCAATTATTTCTGCTTTATAGGCTTGTTGGTCTTGCAGCACGTGGAATGTTCCATCTGCTGATTGTACAACATCTAAGGCTTCGTTGCCTAGTAGTTCAAAGCTATGTTCTTCATTAACTGTAAGTTGGTGTAGCTTATTTTCTGTATGCACGCTTTATCAGTTTTTTATGTATAATTTTGAATTTTGAATAAATAGAGACATCTATTCAAAATTTTCCCATTCAAAATTATTAAACTTCTGTCTTAGAAATTTGAATCAAAAAATAGACCTCAAAGATGGTATAAATCAAGTAGATGACAAAGAAAGGAATTAAGAAATGATTGCTCGTAGGTTGTGCAAACTTATGATAAATTAAGACGATAATGATAGCCGCAAACATTTTTGTGGAAGTGAATACTAAAAACAAATTGGTAAATTGAAATTTATCTTCGCTATACATAGCACGCTGACTGAAATAGTACATAGGGAGGCATAAAAGTGCAAAAAACGCGAGTGAAGCCCAAGCAATTGCTTGTAGTGCTGCGAAGCCTAAGTAGGAACTTACTAAAATGGCTAGCGCGCAAAATAGGGTGATGATAGCTAGTTGAGTTAGAAAGGTGGATTGCTGCATTGAAATTTATCTATTAACACGCTTGGTATCAGTATAACAGCATATCGGTATGTCGAATATCCGATATGCTGTTACGCCCAAAAATAGATAAATTCCACTAATCTTTCTTGACGATAAAGTCTTTCAACACAAAATACATAGCTGCCACTGTAAATAGCAAGGCACAAATTCCTGTATATACCGCTTTCTCCGTCTCGAAATAGCCATCGAGCCATTGCCCTAAGAATACGCCCGCTACAATAGTACCGCCCATTTGTGCCGCCATGCCCATGTATTTCATGAACTTGACCGACTCTCGTTTTTTATGTTCTGTTTGATTCGACAATTTTTCTTGCTTCTGTTGGTGCAGCTAATTTGTTGTTGCCATTCAGATGTCCATTGGGCAATTCGCGTTTCGCACCTCCCATATCGAATGAGCCATTAATAACTGCGCCTGGTTGCACAATAAGGCGACCTGCGTATAGTTCGCCACTCACTTTTGCTTTCTCCGAAATTTGTAAGGAGTCCGTTGCCTGTAGCGTACCTTCAAATTGCCCTTCTACTACTGCGCTTTGGCATTGAATATCGCCCTCCAACTTACCTGTTGGGCCAATAATGACTTTAGCAGAACAGTATAGTTTGCCTTTGATAGAACCATCAATACGAATATCGTTTTCCGCATGAATCGTACCTTCTATTCGAGTACCAGCCGCGAGACTATTTAAGTTGCCGCCCATTGGTAGGCTACTCCCCGTACGTGCTGCTTCTTTCTTTTTGGTATTGTTGAACATTTTAGTATTAGTTGATACTACGTAAACGGTCTAGGTATAAGTAAGTATGAGATAAATTGTATTAAGTAGAGTTTATCTTTTATACTCTAAAATACATAATACCTTGTACCTGATACCCAAAAGATTACAATATGTTATATAAATAGTGTGTGTAGAAATACTTGTTTCCACGAAGAAACAGATATTTCAAATAGTATGCAAGTTGCTTTACATCAAAGTGTAAAACATATCTTTTTTTTGTTATAAAACTAGGGAAGAGTCTAATTGAAGAGATATGGAAATGAGGTAAAAAAAATCACGAACTCATGCGATATGAGTTCGTGATTTTGTTATTTAGAAACGAGGACAATATACATTTCTGCGTTCTTGTCCGCATATTTTGTATACTAAGGCTAATTCAAAACCACCATTTCCATTACTAGCTGAAACAAGTGGTGATACATTGATATCGTAGCTGAAACCGAGGCTGAAGCTATTATAATCGAAACGCGTTGCAAGAATTGCTGCGTCTACTAGCACATTGCTATCAAAGCGATTGGCTACACGCACCCAGCCACCAATTTGGAAAGCTTGGTATTCCCCCTTCGCGCTTGCTAGTAGGAATTTCAAGCTAGTACCTGGATTGATTTGCAAAGATGGCCCTTGCTTCATTACGATAAGCCCTGGTACTAAACCAAACTTCTGTCCCAACAGAAAGTCACCACCTGCATGTACAGTATAGCGCGTATAGAGCAGATTATCTTCTGTATCGGTGAACGACTGATTGGCACGATTTAAGTGGTGTGCTGAAGCACCGAGGTAGAAACTATTATTTCTATCAATTACTGTAAACCACATCAAACCTGCCGAGAGGTCTGGATAGATAAAGTTGTCATTTACTAAATCCGTCTCTCCTGACTCCAAAGTTGCGTCGAAGCCACCATCACCATCATGCTGGTTTGGCCAACGAAGATTGGTAAAATCAATACTTCGTTGGGAGATGCCGCCTTCTGCGCCCACTACTAAATAGTGTGCTTTTTGACGATAGCCGCCCATTTGCTTACTGTAAGATGCAGAAAGCTTGCCGGTAGTAGTGGAAAAATTAGATTCCCCTGCACGGTCGCCCCAAAAGGTGCCACCAATGCCAAAATAATCGTTACGTCCCACAGGGATACGCTGGTCGTATGAAACCGAATAGGTATTGTACGCATTCGATTTCAGGACACTAGCCCATTGGTTTCGGTAGTTAGCTACTAGGCGCACATTACAGTTCATTACGCCCGTCATAGCGGGATTCAAATTCAGCGGCGATAGGTAGAATTGCGAGAAGTGAATATCCTGCGCTTGCATTGAAGCTGCTCCTAATACAAAGAAAAAGCAGATAAATAATCTTTTCATGTGGAGATGATTATGTAAATGACTTCTATAAATCGTGATATTTTATTCATTTCATACAACGGCATGAAACTTAAATAAGGCGGTGTGTTACTCAGTTAGGAAGATAAACCTTCCTTCCCAATTATTGCGTAGCGGTTGCCCAAAGATAAGGATAGTTCTTTAGTATGGAACTATTCTCCATAAAATATTCGGTTAAGTTCGTTTTTTATCCTAATTAGTACCTAAAATTGAGGAATAATTTGAAACTAAACGAACGCAACTTACAAGATATTTTCCTAAGTTTAGATTAAAAAATGGAACAAACGAACACTTATTGTCAATATGTAGCGGATAAGCCCGATGGAGATGTAAACCGCAGCTATCACGATACGGAATATGGCTTCCCCATTCAGGATGATAACGAATTATTCGGGCGACTACTGCTTGAAATCAATCAAGCAGGGCTTTCGTGGACAACTATTTTGAATAAAAAATACAATTTCCGAAAGGCATATTCTAATTTTAACATTGCCGAAGTAGCCGCCTATACCGAAACGGAGCGCGAACGCCTACTTTCAGATGCGGGTATCATTCGCAATAAGTTGAAGGTGAATGCCGCGATTCATAACGCACAGCAAATCCTGAAATTACAAGGAGAACACGGCTCTTTCAAAGCGTGGCTCGACCAGCATCATCCGAAAACAAAGGACGAGTGGGTAAAGCTATTCAAAAAGACCTTCAAATTCACAGGTGGAGAAATTACCAATGAGTTTTTGATGAGTACAGGCTATTTGACTGGGGCGCATGCGCCTTCTTGCCCGATCTATGCAAAGGTGCTAGAAATGAAGCCTATGTGGAGTATAATGAAATAAAGCCTCTATGAACACGCCAGTAAGATTTGTAATAATAAGGATTCATTATTCTTATATTGCTTGGCTTAGTTTATCTTAATGCCAGACTATATTATCAGCCAAAATTTCAAAATTGTAATGTAGATGTATACCATCAATTACAGTTTCTAAAAACACAATTGCAAGAAGGAGCTGGTGAAGAAATGCAGCAGCTTTTTCCCGAAGGTTTTCTATTTATCCATGCTTTGTATGGCTTGGCATGGTGTGATTTTCTGCAAAAAATAGACCATCAAAAACCGATGTACAAAGAAGGTGTTGCTGAAATAGGTAAAGCGATTCAGGCAATGAATAAACCAATGGCAAGACGCATCTTTGCTAAAGAACAGCCCCTTCCATATGGTGCATTTTATAATGGTTGGACAACTTATTTGCTCGCTAAAAAATTAGAACTACAAGCTACCTCTGAGCGCGATTCGTTAGAAATGAACGCTTTCCAAGCCAAATGCGAAACGATGGCTGCTGCTATCCGAAAATCTCCTACTCCTTATCTCACCTCCTATCCATACCAAGCTTGGCCTGCGGATATGCTTTTGGTTGTAGCTTCCTTGAAAAAGCATGATGCTATCTTTGAACCGAAATACGAGCCACTTATCAGTACTTGGTTGCAAGCAGTAAAATTACGTTTGGATACCAGCACTCAACTCATTCCGCATGAGGTTCATTATAAAGATGGAATGCCACTTGCTGGGGCTAGAGGTTCGTCACAAAGCCTGATGCTGAATTTTTTATATGAGATTGATGCTGATTTTTCAAAATCCCAATTTAGCTTGTATAAAAAGTACTTTTTAGCTCGTCGTTTTGGCTTACCTGGTGTGCGTGAATATCCAAAAGGAGTGCGCGGTACAGGTGATATTGATTCTGGCCCCGTATTATTAGGTATTGGCGGTGCTGCTTCCATCGTAGGGCAACGCACTATGGGCGTACACGGGGAATGGGAACAATTTGAAGGTTTGCGAAATTGTATTGAAGCATTTGGTGCGGCTTGTACGGTCTCTTCTAAAAAACGCTATATTTTTGGACAGTTGCCTATGGCTGATGCGTTTATTGCTTGGAGTAATGCTTTAGAAAATCACTCTAATCAGTATATTACCCGCTCAAATTGGCGGTGGCGGTTTCAGCTATTGTCTTTAGCAATATCGTTGCTTAGTATATTTGTCTTAGCAAGGATGAGATACAAAAGCGAGGAAAAAATTAGTAAACTAAAAATAACATGACCAATTTAGAGGTTTCAAATCTTTTCTCTGTAAAAGGGAAAACGGTATTAATTACAGGTGGTTCAAGAGGCATCGGCTTGATGATGGCATCTACTTTTATTAAGAATGGTGCAAAAGTGTATATCTCCTCTCGAAATGCAGAAGCTTGTAAAATAGTAGAAGCAGAATTGAGCAAACTAGGAGACTGCATCGCCATTCCTGCTGATTTATCCACTGCTGAAGGGCAGGAAAAGCTGGTTTCGGAAATAAAAGCTAGAGAAGAATCGCTAGATGTGCTTATTAATAATGCTGGCGCAAATTGGAGCGCGCCATTCAAGGAATACCCTGAGCATGGCTATGATAAGGTCATGAACATCAATGTGAAGCCTATCTTTTTCTTGACACAAGCATTGTTGCCGCTTCTAGAAAATGCTGCGAGCCACGAAACGCCCGCTAGAGTTATCAATGTAGGCTCTATAGATGGCATTCGAGTAGCTACCATTGATAATTCTGCTTATGGGATGAGTAAGGCAGCCGTGCATCATCTTACCAAAATATTGTCCGCCAAATTTGCAGGGAAGAGCATTACGGTCAATGCCATAGCACCTGGACCATTTCCGAGCAAAATGACTAAATCCATGCTCGATCAAGTGCAGCCAATGGTAGAAAAGGCCAATCCTATGAGACGCATTGGTCGAACAGGCGACATGGGTGGGATTGCCGTTTTCTTAGCTTCTGATGCTGGCTCGTTCGTAAATGGCGCAGTGATTCCTGTGGACGGCGGCATGCATTTATTGGCAGCGATGTAGTGTGCTAAACTCCCATTTTAGGCATAAATAAATAGGTATTGAGAGGAACTAAATTTTACTTTAGTTGGTAGTACCTCAAAGAATCAATAGTTATGAATGCCTCTAGAAAATACTGCCGCAGCCTCCACGCTCGAATTAGTCTTGGCACTACTTCCGATGACCGCTTTATGCCCGAAGCTTATGTAAAAGCCTTTGCTGAAATGGATGAACTCATATTGACCGAAAAACTCGATGGGCAAAACAATTGCT
>JAHDCQ010000184.1 GCA_020629845.1 Saprospiraceae bacterium
AATTGTGAATGATAAATGAGCGAATAGAATCTAGAATTATTCACTCATTTATCATTCTTTCATACACTCATTGAGTACTTACGAACACCTAAGGCTAAACGCCCAGCGCGTTAAATAACACATTCATGCAAAAACAAATACTGATTATCATTCTAGCATTAGCCATTACCTACTCCGCTAATGCCCAGCAGCGATTGGAGAAATTTTCGGAAAATCGCAGCGAATTCATGGCACAGTTGAAAGAGTTTATGGGCGCGAGTCAGCGCAAAGTGCTAGAAGAACAATACAAGGAATTTGCAAGCGTATTTAACGCTGGTGTCTATATGGATGAAGAGTTCCAACAGATTCATACGATTAGCAACCAAATGCTACAAAAGGGCGTAAATGCTAGTCAATTTGGTTTATATCTAAAAGGCTTACAACTCGTAAAGTCTGACCCTGCGGCGGGTGGACAGCGATTCAAAGAGTGGCATGTTATCCTCTTCGAGTTAGTATCGAATATGGAGGGTAGAAAAACAAAGCCGCTCAATGATTTTCTGAATTTTTCTAAATACTTCTTTGAAGAAAATATGCTGCGCTACTCCAAAACGGGTACTGATTGGCTCATCACGGCTGGGCAGTACCAGATGCGTTTTGAAGAAGATATGCCCGTCTTTCATTTTCAGAAGACCAGCCTTATGGCAACCTACAAGAAAGATAGTATCCAAATTTTGGATACGCAAGGGAAGTACTACCCTACCCTTAACACCTGGAAAGGCTCAGGCGGGCGTGTGACTTGGGATAGATTTAATTTGGATGAAAAAGTATTCGCAGAATTTCCAGAGGAATATGAAATCGAAATGAATACGAGTCTATATCGGGTCAATAATGTAAAATTGCAATATCCGAGCTATTTCGGCAACAAAAAAATTGTTGGTAATTTTCAAGACAAATTGGTTAGTTCCAATGCCTCCACAGAAGCGAGTTATCCTCGCTTTGAATCCAAAGAAAATGTACTGAAAATCAGTAATATCGGACGCGGTATTGAATACTTAGGTGGCTTCCGCTTGCATGGTACAACGGTGTACGGCTATGGCGCAGATGAAGGTTTTGCAGAAGTACGCATACGCGACGAAGCAGGCGGTTTGAAATTTAAAGGCAAGTCCGAATTGGTCATCATCAAGCGAGGCGAATACCTTACGGGCGAGCATGTGGAAGCAACACTCTATAATGGCATAGATTCCATTTATCATCCTTCGGTAAATATTCGCTTTCATATTCCAAGCAAAGAGCTCCGCATGCGACGCGGAAAAGAGGGGCGCGACCGCAATCCATTTTATAGTTCCGCACATGATATTAGCATCAATGTAGAGCATTTGAATGCCTATTTGGAACAGGACTCCCTTGTTATTGGACAAAATGTAGTGGTGACTACGGCCGCTTCCAATACGCGCCGAGCAACCTTTGAGTCAGGCAATTATTTTGATGAAAATGATTATGAGCGCATCCAAAATTTATCGAATGCAAATCCTGTAGCCATTATTGCAGCGACGGCTACTAAGGAAAATACGAAAGAATTAGATGCAGAAAGTATTGCTAAACGAATCAATCCGCGCTATACAGAAGAAAATATCCAAAGTCTACTATTCGACTTGATGGAACGCGGCTTTGTAGCTTACGATGATAAGACCAAAACTATTGATGTAAAAGAGAAAGTATTCCACTACGCCAATGCCAGCCAACGACGGGTAGATTTCGATGGATTGCGTATTGAATCGCAGACCGATAGTATCAATGCCACCCTTAATTGGAAGACCAATAAAATCACAATGGGAGGCATTCCGTATATTGAATTTAGTCCTAGGCAGCGAGTCGCACTCAAACCTAATGAAGGGACAGTAGTGATGGGCGAAAACCGCGATATGGAATTCGATGGGCGACTTTTTGCAGGCTTTAGCCGCATGGAAGGCAAAGGCTTTAAATTTGATTATGACCGCTTTCATATTGAACTCGATTCTGTGGACTACTTCGATATTTTCGTACCAACAGGTAAAATGCTCGGCAAGAATCGCCCAGAAGCAATTTCCATTGGGTCACGTATCGAAAATCTAAATGGCGTACTATTGATAGATGCGCCTTCTAACAAATCGGGTAGCGAAGACATTGAAATTTTCCCCTCTTTTCAAAGTAAAGAACACTCCTATGTCTACTACGATGATAAGGAAATTTTTAATGGAGTCTATAAGCGCGATTCCTTCTATTTTGAGTTGGATAAATTTAGTTTTAATAAGCTAGATAAACTCACCTTACGCGACATCAAGTTTGACGGCATACTACATTCCTCAGATATTTTCCCAACCTTTAGAGATGAACTCATCGTGCGTCCACCTGACCAATCCTTAGGCTTTACGCATGAAATTCCAGGCGATAATTACCCAATGTACGTAGATAAAGGCTGGTATAAAGGCGAAATAGACTTGAGCAATAGGGGCTTATTGGGTAAGGGAGAAATCGAATATTTATCTGCTAAAATCCAGTCAGAAGACATCATTTTCAAACCTAAACAACTTACCGCTACGGCAAGAGCCTTTAATATTGAAGAAGACCGAACAGGCGCAGTGCCGTGGCCACAAGCTACAGGTGTAGATGTATCCATTGATTGGCAACCCTATCAGGATAGTATGTATGTACGCACCAAAGAAGAACTTTTCTCGCTCTATCAGTCGGGTGAACATACCGTGGATGGTACATTGGTACTTTCGCCTGGTGGTCTGAAAGGCATCGGTACATTGGATTGGAGTAAGGCAACCATGAATTCGCCACTATTTTCTTTTGGTGCATTTTCGGCAGAAGCAGATACAACGAATTTAACAATTAAAGCGAGCGAAGACGAAGAAATCGCACTACGTACCAAGAATGTAAATGGTAAAGTAGACTTTGATACAGAACAAGCGAATTTCAAAGCAAACGACGAATTCTTAGTCACGGAACTGCCGTACAATCAGTACGAAACCTCCATGAATGAGTTCGAGTGGAATATGAAAGAGGAGAAAGTGCAGTTCAAAACCGAACCGAATACCTTAGGGGCGTTTCTTTCGGTGCATCCTGACCAAGACTCACTTACATTCAAAGGAGACGACGCACTTTACGACCTCTCTTCCAATGAGTTAGCCATTAAAGGCGTACCATTTATTCGTTCTGCCGATGCCTATATTTACCCTGATAGTGGCTTGGTATTCATCCGTCCGAATGCTGTGATGGATACTTTATATAATTCCAAAATTGTAGCCAATGTGGTGAATAAAAATCACGTCATCAATCGCGCTACGGTGAAAATTTTAGGTAATCGCGAATATTATGCAAGCGGCTTTTATGAATACAACATTGGTGATAAGCAGCAAGAAGTAGAATTTTCTGATATACAAGGAAAACCTGTGGGCAAAGGCGCGTTGAGCAAAAAGGAATCCATCACGCGCGCACGAGGAACAATTGCGCCTGAGGACACCTTCTATATTGATTTGAAGACCGAATTTCAAGGCGATATTAGCTTAAGTGCCGAATCGAAAGCCTTATTTTTTGATGGTTTTGCCCGTTTAGAAGCCCCGAAGTTGCCGCGTCAAGATTGGTTTAGAATCCGTTGTGAAGGTGATAAGGAAGACTTAGCCATTCGTTATGAAACCCCCAAAACACCCGATGCAGAGCCGCTTCGTACTGGCATTTTCTTGAGTAAAGAAACCGCTAGAGCCTATCCAAGCATCATGGCACCACTCTATTTCCGAAAGGATAGAGCCTTGCTACCTGTGACGGGCTATATGAAATACGACCGAGAAAAAGATTATTTCATCTTCGCTGACTCCGTGAAAACAGTGCGCCCAGATGCACCTAAAGGCAATAAATTAGTCTTTAAAAACAGAACGGGCAAAGTGGAAGCTGAAGGCAAGTTTGACTTGTGTTCAGGGGCAAAATACATTGACGTGGAAGCCGCAGGCACACTCGAAACAGCAATGCCCATACAAGGCGATAGTACCGCTTTTATGGACTACAAAATAGAAGCCCAATTCATGGCGGCGGTAGACTTAATCGTTCCCGATAAGTTGATGACGATTATGATTAAAGACCTGCAATCTGCGGCTATCGAATCGCGCCCCGTCAATTATCTAGCAGATGTGGACTTCTATCGCAAAACACTTTCTGAGCTATTCCCACTAGGAAAAGATGTCAATAATGCCATTACAGGGCTCTCGTCGGGTACATTAGAACTGCCTGCAAAAGTGAATAAACACACCTTCCTATTCAGCAATCTTCCAATGAAGTGGGATCCTGACTATCAATCGTTTGTCACTTCGGGAAGTCGTATTGGCTTAGCGAGTATCAAAGGCGAATTATTCAACTATTCCTATAAAGGTTATGTAGAATTTAAAATGCCGACCAATGAAGACGATCGCGTCTATATTTATTTAGAAACACCAAGCGGCAACTTCTACTACTTTGGTTTCAAAGCAGGCATTCTGAATATGACATCGAACAATGAAGATTACTTGAAAGCCTTCGATGGCTTGAAGGCAAAAGAATTGGTGAAGAAAATGAAAGATGGCGAAACCTATGAAATACAATTAGTGCCAGAGACAATAGCTCGGACATTCGTTAGTAGGGCTAAAGCAGCACAGTAAACTTAAACCATATAAGACATATAAGGTCATATAGAAAAAATTTTATATGTCCTTATATGCCTTATGTGGTTCAATTAAAACGAGAAGTTAAGCCCCAAACTCGGCAAAATCGGCAACTGATTCACCCGCTCATATTCTACTCTATCAAAGAAGAAAATATTTTCTCGGTTGTAGGCATTTGTCACACTCAATACGGCTTCCAATTTGGAATATTTCGAGAACTCAAATGTACGCTTTAAGGATACGTCCAAGCGATGATAATACGGCAAGCGTCCATCATTTCTATCTTCAGAATACAAAATACCTAAATTCGCATTTCCTGACAATAAATCCGTATCCAAACCATCCGTAAAGTTATACTGCGAATAAAAGCCCTGCGTAAGCGTAAACGGAAAGCCCGACCCCATATTCCAACGCGCACTCGCCTCCCACAAGTCACCGCCACCAAAATTATGGGTAGCCAACAAATTCACATTATGCCGACGGTCAAAAATAGTTGGATACGTCTGTTCTCCATCGAAACGATTCACAAAACCTAATGAGTACGTTCCCCATAAATACAAGTCTTTCGTCTCATACTTCGCCGAGAAATCCACCCCATAAGCTTGTCCCGTTTCCGTAGCAAAGTTAGGGTCTTGCTCACTCAACTTATTCCGATTAAGGCTGATAAGCTGTGTAAAATCCTTAAAATAGCCTTCTAAATTCAGCGTCAATTCATTACTTGCATCCACCTCAAAACCTGCAATGGCGTGCGTCGCTTTTTGCAAACGATGGTCGGTTTCTTCTCGTGTACCAGGCTTAAAAATCGTCTCTTCTGGCCCTGCTAAGAAGCCGACAAACAAGTTCACAATATCCTGCTCATTCACCGAACTCACCAAATTTTGCGAGTACAAACCTCCCGCAAACTTAAAGCGAAAGTCATCCGTGATATTATACTTCACCCCTAGTCGTGGCTCAATAGAAACATCCGCCTGCGATGCGTAAATCTGTGCGCGAAGGCTCGGTTCAAAGATAATTTTGCCTAGTGTCTGCTTCAACTTCACATAAGCTGCAAGTTCTGTTGTAAAATCACGCTGCTCAATCGTATTCCCCAAGAAGTTACGGAAGCGAAAATCCGTATTCAAGCCATTAAATACAAAGCCATATTGAAACTGACTATTCTGCAAAAAAGTCGAAAAATTCAAACGCGCCAACAAGTTCGTAATCCCACTCGTACGCGGATTGCCATCACTCTCATCCAATTCAATCCCATAATCCGAAAAACCCACCGTACCATCAATCACCACCGAAGAATTTGGCGGCACAAGCGTGAAGTTTGCACCTCCACCCGTCGTTGTCCAGTTCAGTTTCGCCACATCCACAAAGTCCACGCGATCTTGGAAGTTAAAGCCAAACAGGTTCAGCTTCGTACCATTTCCAGCCAAAAACGACACTTTACCATACAAATCCGTAAAATTATAAGGCAGTCCCGTCTCACTAATCGGTGGGTAATCATAAAAAACATCTGCCGTTTCATTGATATAGGAATGCTTGCCCGTAATCATAAAAGACGAACTCGCCCCCGTATCCGAATTCAATTTCTTAATCGGCCCTTCAAACAACACTTTCGACTGAAACGGATTCACCGAAACATTCCCACCATAGCGTTTCTTATTCCCCTCACGGGTCTTAATATCCACAATCGCTGAAATACGTCCACCATATTCCGCATTAAACCCCCCCGTCAATACATCAATACTACGAATAGTCTCCGTCTCAAAGACCGAGAAAAACCCAATCGAGTGAAACGGATTATAAATCGTCATGCCATCCAGCAATATCTTATTTTGTATCGGCGACCCACCTCGTATATAAAGCTGTCCTCCCTGATCTCCTGTCACAATAACCCCTGGCAGCACCGGCAAATACTGAGCAATATCCGCCACACCACCCGTCGAAGGTAGCGAGCGAATCTGCTTTGGACTCACCGTCATCTTCGATATTTGCACATCCGAACGCGCCTGCTCACGCCTACCCGATACATTCACCGTCGCCAAATCCACACCGCCATCCCGTATTTCCAATCGCTGATACGTAATCTTATTATCCGCAATTTTCACTTCCACTAGCGTACTATCATAGCCCACATAAGTCCCAATCAAATTATACGTCCCAGCAGGCACATTCGCAATACTATAAAAGCCGTCCAAGTCCGTCGTTGCCCCTAAACTTGTTCCCTCCAAGCGTACATTGCCATAAATAATCGGCTCCCCCGATTCCCCATCATACATGTTTCCTCGCAATGTACCCTGCGCAAAGAGCCCTACGCACGTAAAAGCCAATATTATAAAACTAAGAATAGAATATTTCATATCAGTAACTATTTGGTTGGATTTTTCGCGCTGCGAATATACGGGAATAGTTTTAGAGTTGAGGTGTATTATAGAACGTTTGGGCGTGCCCCACTCGCTGCCTTCCACACTAAATCCGCCCACGCTCGGGGTCAGGCTATCCACTACAATAGCGCATCCTCAAAAACTGTTCAGCTAAGCTACTATGTGGTCTGCTTGAGGCAGCCCCCATAGCAGCAAGCTTCACTAGCCTTTGAGCATCCGCCATTTCCGTTACTATCCTTCACGCGGCAGCCCGCTGCACCCGTCCGTGAGCATAATCCAACAAGGATAATAAAACGCAAAAAGTCCTCGCTCAAATTAATGAACGAGGACTTTTGCGTTTCATAGAGTAAGGAGACCAAAGCCTCCTCGCTCTTTGCTGTATTTTAGACTAGATTTATTAGCTATGCTAATTACTCTAGAATAATCATCTTCTTAGTTGCTGTGAATTCCTTCGTAGCCAAAGTGTAAGAAAGTACACCTGGAGCCAAAGTCTTCGCATTCAACTCAATAGTATTCAAACCTTCTGCGAAGTTCTCGCTGATTACTTGCATTACCTTACCAGTCGCGTCAGTAACGGTCAATGTTGCACGCTCAGCCGTTGGCAATGAGAATGAAATTGCTGTTACTTCATCAAATGGGTTAGGTGTGTTCTGGAACAACTCGAAACCAGCAGTTGTGAAGTTCAATGCTACATTTTGTAGTTCACCAGCTTTCGTGTAAGCCTCTGCTGCAGTGCGGCTTGAGTTTAAGCTCAATGCATCACTCAATACTACATCTTCAGTAGCTGTGAATGTCAAACCGAATGCTTCGTTGCCAGTTGCATTATCATTCCAGCTTGCAGTCAATTGACCTGCGAAGATACCGAAGTTAGCAGCAGTAGCTGCACCATCTACGATGTCTACTAGTTCAAGACCTGCGAAGTCTAGTGTAAACTGGTATCCAGCAATTGTAGCCAAGTCAGCAGTAAAGTCTACAGTTGTAGTTTCACCAGCCTTGATTACTTGATTTTCAACGTTCAAGCCGAATGCGCCAGTTGCGTTACGACCTTCTGTACCAATCAATGTGTTAGCCGTTGCACTTGCATTTACATCACCTACCTTGATACCTACGAAGTAAGCATCTATATGGTCAGCATCCAAGTTGTTGAAGTTCATTACCTCAGGGAATGCTTCACCAAATGGATTTGCTGGATTAGCGAATTCATAATCCTTAGATACGAATCTCCAAGAAGTATTGTTAGGGAACTCACTATCAATGTTCAAGATAACTTTACGTAGCGTTACCATATCAAATGTAGTGATAGAGCCTGAGTTATTCACGTCAGCTGCAATCAACTTGTATGGAGAATCTAGTAAATCAACACCTAAGATGTGCTTAGAAATCAATACTAAGTCAAATGTAGATACACCATTTAGAGGATTGTCATCACGCTCAGGTGTTACTGTATAGTCATTACCCATTTCTAGGTGAGCAAATGTAAACGCACCATCGTTAGATGTCATCGCTACAGAACTAGTGCTACCAGAAAGGCTCACTTCTACATTTTCAACCATCTCGCCACTTTCAGTCTCGATTGTACCAGCGATTGCTGCACCGTTACCATCAGGACAGTTAGTATTTGGCTGATTTGCTTGAATGTTCACGAATGTAGTACAGAAGCTTGTGTTACCTGCTGCATCCTGTGCCCATAGAGTCACCTCTACTGTTCCGATTTCTCCATCAGCGCAACGGAATACGCGGTTGATAGAATCTGGATACAATGTTGGATCTGCAAATGTCAATGTTACATCAGAGCATAAGTCTGTGCTACCTGCGTCGAAGTCAGAAGCCCACAATTCTACCATACCTGTTGGCATCAAGTCTGCACTCAATCCAAAGATACAGTATGCTGTTGGTGCCTTGCAATCTCTAATTTCAAACTCTACTGTCTGACGCTCTACATTACCGCAACCATCAGCTACTTCAATCACGAATGAGTGTGTACCGATTGGGTATGTACCTGCGATTCTGTATTCACCATCACCAGTTGATTCTAGTGCGCCGAAGCCATCTACGATTGCTCCTTCACCAAATGGACGTAAAGAGTGAGATACTGCCAAGTTCGGAGAACAAGGATCAGTTACGTTAAACTTGAAGTCTACGTTAGCTGTACAGTTTGCATCTTCACCGCCACAGTATGGACCATTCTGTGTAATATTAATAGTAGGAGCAGTACCATCGTTCACCTTCAAGATTTGACGGTAGATGATGTTACCATATGCTTGTGCTGATACATAAGTTTCTTCAACACCAGAGAACTGCGATACAGCATTCCAAGAAGGAATATTCTGGTATGGAGAATCACCATAATCAATCACTACAAAGTCACCATCAAAACATAGTGATGTTACATCATAAACATCACAGTTTGCTGCCTCATCTGCATCCGCAATGTTGCCGCGTGAATCATAGATGTAGATCGGATCGCCACAACTGCCATCATAAGCTCCTGTAAAGTCATGGTCTTCATTACCATCATCAATATCGTTGATACCATCTGGTCCATCTGCTTCACAATCTGCACAACCATCAGCATCTGCTGTATCTACATCCAAGTAACGTAAGCTCACCTGCTGACCAGGACCAATCAAGTCTGCTGGACGCTCTACTACTGCTGCTTCTGTATTTGATGGATTCCATGTACACCAGTTGATTAGGTGGTACTCTCTTACCATCTTATAGCATGCACCTTCTGATGCTTCAAATACTTCGCTATTCACTTCTAAGCCCCAGAAATCACAACCATTGTTCGTCAAGATGTCACCAATGCTTGCTGGTGCTGGTAAACCTAAACCATCTTCACAATATAGTTCCTCATCTAATGGGAAGGTCATCTTCCAATCGCTGCATGGCTCTACTATATAGCTTGCTTGTACGATATTCGATGGATTATCACATGCATCAAAGATTTGTACACGGTACGTTACTGTACCTGTTCTACAAGTCGCATCAAAGCCTGAGAAATCTGATGAGAAGATTGCTCCACCGCCAAACTGCTCACAGTTGTCAGAGAAGAAAGTCTCAAAGAAACCTACTTGACCTAATGCAAAGTTCACCAATGCTTCATCTGCATCATCTGCTAATGATGCCTGAATTAAGTCATCTATTGCTGGATCGTTGCACTTGAACGTTCTAGTAAATGCACTTGCTACTGGTGGAATCTTATCTTGTACTGTTACATCTACCATACAGTAGTTGTAGTTGATACCATCTGAACCTACAGTAAGTCCGTCACCGTCGCCATCGCCATCACCTGCATCATCTTCATCAATTACGCCATCGCCATTCAAGTCGTAAGCTGATAGGTCATTCACTCGGAATACTACACGAGTAGTTCCCTCACAACCATCTGTCAAATCATCCGCTGTGAATACTACATAATCACCAAAGTCATCATCCTCTGGGAAACCGTCGCCATCGCTATCTGCATCCATACGTGCTACTGCAAACTGTACTGCACCACAGTTGTCATAAGAGCCATCATCAAATACTTCTGCTGGTACTACTACCGCACAGTCTGTATCTAAGAATCCTAAACCTTGTGCTAAACTCAAGAAAGAATCGCCTGAGCCTAAAGATACTGTATGTGCACTCTCACATATCGCTACTGGTGCAATATCATCGA
>JAHDCQ010000185.1 GCA_020629845.1 Saprospiraceae bacterium
AAATCTTTCTCAGCCGCCATTTGCTTGTAGCTTTTTTGCAAAGTTCAAAAAATCACCTTTCGATTTATCCGTCCACCTCTCTATCGTAACTCTAACAAAGCCACACTTTCAATATGATGCGTATGTGGAAACATATCTACAGGGCGGGCTTTTAGTACCTTATATTTTTCAGTTAAAATACTCAAATCGCGAGCTTGGGTGGCTGGATTACAACTTACATACACCAAACGCGGAGCTTCCAATTGCAGCAGCATTTGCACTACTTTGGGGTGCATGCCTGCGCGTGGCGGATCGGTAATGAGTAAGTCTGGTTTGCCATGTTTTGTTGCAAATTCAGTCGTTAGAATATCCTTCACATCGCCTGCGTAGAAGGTCGTGTTTTTGATGCCATTGAGTTGAGCATTTTCGTGTGCATCATCAATAGCGGCAGCTATTTCTTCAATTCCTACCACCTGTTTGCAGGCTTGTGCTACATAGAGCGCGATGCTGCCAATGCCCGTATAAAGGTCGTATACATTTTCTGTGCCTTGCAAATTAGCAAATTCTACAACGGTATCATACAGGCGAATACCTTGTCGGGTATTGGTCTGGAAAAAGGATTTTGGCCCAATTTTAAAACGCACATGCCCCAACTGCTCTTCCACATAAGCTTCACCCTTGTAAAGTTGCATTTCCAAATCCATTAGGTAGTCATTTACCTTGCCATTGATGCAGTAGTAAAAACTAGTGAGTTGTGGAAACGCTTGCAATATACTATCAAAGAGTGGACGGTAGCGTTCGGGCTTATCTTCCTTCACACTCATGATGAGCATCACCTCACCTATGGAGGTGATACGCAGTACCATGTTTCGCAAAAAACCCGTTTGCGCGCGCGCATCGTAGAAGGTAAGTCCCTGCTCTATTGCTGTTATCCGAATATGATTTCGGATGGCATTAGAGGGTTCAGGCTGCAAATAGCAATGCTCGATATTGATAATTTTATCGAACGCGCCAGCTTTATGAAAACCCAGTACATCCTCTAAATTCGATATACCAGAATCTATCTCTTCACGAGTAAGCCACTTCTTATTGGAAAACGAATATTCCAGCTTGTTCCTGTAATATGTCTGCTCCAAAGAAGGTAAAATAGGCAGCAGTTCAGCTACCTCCAACTTGCCAATGCGAAGCAGCGCATCTTCCACTACAGTTTGCTTATGGCGCAGTTGTGCTTCATAGGTCAAGTGTTGCCACTTACAACCGCCACATAATCCGAAATGTGGGCAAAATGCACCAACCCGATCTATGGAATAGTGCCGAATGGCTGTTGCATAGCCGAATAGTACCCCTTTTTTCTTGCGATTTACTTGTACATCCACCACATCGCCTGGTACAGCATCTTCCACAAATACCACGCGTCCATCTTCAGCACGCCCTATACTGCGCCCTTTATCGGCAATCCCTGTAATGCTTACCTTTTCTATATGTGGTAATTTCTTTCTTCTTCGCCCCATTATTTCTTTTTGATTCTCCTACAAATTCTGTGGCGAAGATAGGCAGCTTCCAGCTTATTTTAATGATTTCAGAATTTGTTTATCAACTTAGAGCCTCTATTGACTGTTCTATAGAGTGAGTACCAAACGGAAAAATTATGGAACAAGATATGAAGCAGTACGAGCCAGCGTACTCTGAGCGAGGGCTTTGGAATAAATTGAAACGCTTCGCACGAAACGCAGGCGCAAAGACGGTATATGCGATATTGTTATTATTCTATGCCTATAAACGTAAGGATACCCCGCTGTGGGCAAAGCGTGTGATTTTAGGTTCGTTGGGCTATTTCATTACTATTTTCGATGCCATTCCAGACCTTACACCTTTTATAGGCTATACGGATGATTTTGGTATTTTGATTGTAGGTCTGACCACTATTGGAGCGTATATTAATGAGGAAGTGCGCCAAAATGCACGTGCGAAACTCGACCAATGGTTTGAGGTGGTTGATGAAAACCTACTTACAGAAATTGATGACCGATTGTAAGTGACTTTGTAAAAAAAAACATCCGTTTACTCTTCCCGTAAATGGATGTTTTTTCTAAGAAGCTGTTTTAAAACCTCTGCTTACTCCTCTTCAGCCGCTGCCTCCAACGCAGCTTTTTGCTTTGCTTCTTGCTCTGCTTGGAAATCTTCTAGTCGTTTATCCAATTCTTCGATAGCAGCAGGCGTATCTTCAATAGTGACTTGCTCGCGCAGGTAATCGAATACCTTGCGGTTAAGTATTTCTTGATACATCTGCTCGTACTGCTTTGGATATTTTTCTAGCAAGGTATAAACCATATTATCTAACATGGAATCTTCCATACCCATTAAGCCGTAGTTTGACTTAATTTGTTGCTTAATGGCTGTAATAACTTCGCTTTCTTCCACACTTACCCCACTTGTCTCCACTAGCTTCTGCACAATAACTGACCAGCGCAAGTCTGCCCGAATATTGTCATCGTAATCTTTTTCTAGTTGTTCAGGCGTGTAGTTATTTGCTTCTTGCAACCAACGCTTCAAGAAAGCATCGGGCATATCGAATTCATTTTGTTCGAGTAGTTTTCCGCGCAACTCTATATTGAGCAAGGCATTCATTTGATTCTCATAATACCCCTTAAGGTCATTTTCTAAGAACTCCTTTGCCTCTTCTTCCGTCGAAAATTCCCCACCTGATATAGACTGGAAAAACTCTTCTGTTTTCTCCGCAGGCATTAGACGTAGCACATCCACAATAGTCAATTCAAACTCCTCATTCATCCCATCACCTTCTTCCTCTTCAGCAGCTACATCCTCTGTCTCCAAGCCAAGATAGTACTTGCGTACCATATTGCTATCCATATTTTCTTCTAGCTCAAAAATGTTGAGCCGAACACTATCGCCCTTATTCTTGCCAAGCAATGCTGTTTTAGCAGCCTCGTGAATATTCTCATTGATAAGAAGACGAAACTCATTTTCCACACCGCCATCTTTTAGCTCGTCGCCGTCCAGTTCTTTAGCATCCAATACGAGCATATCCATCTCCTCAATAGGTTCATCTACGGACTCTTGCGAACCCCGTTCTTTACGGATACGGTCAATTTGTTCGCTTAGTTTTTCCTCTGACACTGCCTCCAAAGCTAAACGCTCCATCACTTGCGAGCTATCCGCGCCCTGTAGTTCAAACGCTGGAAATAGTCCTAAATCAAACTTAAATTCATAGTCCCCGATATTGCGGTAATCAATTTCTGGAGCAGTGTGCCCTTCTGCACCAAGCGGCTGCCCGATATATTTGATGTTTTCCGCCTCAATATAATCGAATAAATTCTTCTGAAGCGCATTGTTCATTACCTCTGCAAAAAGCGATTTACCATACATCTTTTTGATAAACGACATCGGTGTTTTGCCTTTGCGGAAACCTTTCATATGCGCCTCTCGCTGATACTTATTAAGTTCCGATTTGAACTTTGGTTCGTAATCTCCCTTTTGTAAAGTGAGCGAAATAGTTGTATTCAGTTGATCTTTGTCTTCACGGACTATTTTAGCCATGTCTATTGTAATTGCTTTTCTGACCAGTCAGCCGATTCGCAAAGTAGAGCATTGGTCAGAAAACGATTCGTTCAAATTAGAGCTTGTGCGTAAAATTTCCAAACAAGCTCTTAATCCAATACTTGCAGCAAAAGCCCGTACGTCAGGCAGACGACTCGTTATTTTTGCTACAAGATTGAGATGAAAAAAATAAAGAGTGGGTCATTTTGAAAGTGCGGGTAGAGGGAGTCGAACCCCCACGCCTCGCGGCACTAGATCCTAAGTCTAGCGTGTCTACCAATTCCACCATACCCGCTTATTGTTATACGTCTTCCAAAAAGGACTGCAAATTTACGACCTTTTTTGATAAGATGCAGCATTCAATGCAAAAAAGATGAAAAAAATCCTATTCTTTGATGCTTCCCCCTACTCCACCAATATATCAGAGGGTCTTCAGCCAGTCTTTTAACACTCTTTCTAGCCCTTGCACTTCTTCCATTTGCCACCCACTATAAGCAGGAACAGCCCCTAAAGCAACCGCCAAATCAAACGCATCTTGTGTTTGCGTGTAAAAAATGCCTTGTTCCATAAAATGTTCTGCAAGATATTCCTGTTCCGTTTGTCCAGGGGTCGGAATAAGGAGTGCGGGTTTTCGCAAGTGGGCCAAGTCCATCAAGGTGCTATAACCAGAGCGACTTATCACCATATCGCTTGCCAATATTGCATCATTGAGGGCTTTGCTACCTAAAAATGCGACATATTCCACGTGGGCGGCGCGTTGGTGGGTATCTTCTTCAGGTTTACCGCCTACTATCAGAAAGTGATACTGTGGCAGTTGCTTTGCTTGCTTTAGAATAGCGGCTTCAAAATAGCTGCGTTGTGGCTCTGGCCCTGAAATGACAGCAATAGCATCATATTTTTTTGAAATTTCATAGGCACGCATACGCGATAAAACACCGATATACTGAACGCGGCGCAGCGAAATATCATGCGATAAACTGCCTGAAAGATTAGGCTTTCCCTCGACATCTGGAATCCAACAAGTGTTAAAAAGTCGAATCCAACAGCGATTGCCCCAACGCGCTAGGATTTCGAGTGGGCGAAATGGAATTTTTAGATTAATTTGGTGCGTCATAAAGACTGTTGGGATACCAAAATGGAAGCAGCCAAAACGATTGTCGCTGATGATGCCATCAATTCCTTGCGCACGCACTAGCCGACGAATGGCAAATTGTTCGCGTAGAATTGCCCATATGATTTTTGGCAATTGCACCGCCATATTAAAAACCATATTGTGGGTGCGATACGTGATGTTGTAGGCAGGAAGTTGAAAAATCGGCAATTCGGGAAATTCTTGGCGCAATAGTTCGTGGGCGCGGCCATCGGAGGCAAGAAGTACGCGCACGTCTTGTGCTAAAAGAGCTTGAATAATAGGAATGCAACGCGTGGCATGTCCTAACCCCCAGTTGAGTGGTGCGACAAGGACGGTCTTTTGCATTAGTTGTCATCTAAACTCGACTTTAGCTTTTGCTAAAGTCGAGCTAAACATTGATAAATATGAAGAATAAAACCTTAGGTTTCGTCTTAATTCTAGTACTTGCTCTAACAATAACTGCTTGTCGTACTAGCTGCGGTTGCCCCTAGGTCGTCGGTTATTATTATTGTTATTGTTATTCTTTGTTTTAGTATTAGTTTTGGTGGTTTGTGTGATACGATTGAGGCGAATCTCGTCATCATTGGCATCATAGAAGCGATATTCTACTAGTTGAAAATCGCTATTGGATTCAATACGAACCCACTTTTGATTGGCTAACCACCAACGCATTTGTTGATTTGGAAAGCCCTTCTTGAAGAAGGCTTCCACATAAGGATGCACCTTGAGCATGAGTTTTCCTTTTGGATGCGATTGTAGAATAAAATTCAAATCACGCTCTATCTGGTCGGTCACTAATATAGATGCATTGATTTTGCCCGTACCATTACAACTTGGGCACATCTCTGCTGTGTTAATCTTTACCTCTGGACGTACACGCTGCCGTGTAATTTGCATCAGACCAAACTTACTCAAGGACAAAATGGTGTGCTGGGCGCGATCTTTTTTCATCATCTTCCGCATGGAAGTCACCAATTTCTTCTTATTGTCTGGATTTCGCATGTCTATGAAATCCACAATGATGATACCTCCAATATCGCGCAGGCGCAATTGGCGTGCTATCTCTTCGGCAGCTTCTAAGTTCACGGCTAATACGGCATCTTCTTGATTGCTGCTGGTGAGTTTTTGGCCACTATTCACATCAATCACGTGCATGGCTTCGGTGTGTTCAATCACGATATACGCACCACTTTTCATAGTCGGCGTACGGCTGAACGAAGACTTTATCTGACGCGTCACTCCAAAGGCATCGTATACAGGACGGTTGCCTTTATGCAACTGTACAATCTTGGACTTTTTCGGGCTATTATTGCCCATATAAGTCTTGATGTTGTAGTACAATTCTTTGTCATTCACCACAATCCTATTGAAGGAGTCGCTCATCAGGTCGCGGAGCAAACTGGTAGTTTTATCCAGCTCACTTAATATTTTTGCAGGAGGGCGTTGCTTATAGAGTTGCTGATGAATGTGTTCCCACTTACCCATCATTACGCTGAGTTGTTCGTGCAGTTCTTGGGCATTTTTGCCTTCGGCTGCAGTACGAACAATAACACCAAAATTTTTCGGTTTAATGCTTTCTATGATGCGCTTGAGGCGTTTGCGCTCCTCTGCGCTCGATACTTTTTTCGATACCGCTACTACATCCGTGAAAGGCGATAGGACTAATAAACGCCCTGGAATCGTGATTTCACAACTCAGGCGTGGTCCTTTCGTGCCGATAGGTTCTTTTAGTATCTGTACCAAGATAGGCTGTCGCTTATCGAGTACTTGATCTATTTTGCCTGTTTTTATAATTTCAGGTTCTATTTCAAACTGATCTAGGGTGTGGCTAGACAACTTTCCTGAAATAGAGTCTTTTGTAAATTTCAGTACCGATTTTAGCTTAGGACTAAGATCCGTATAATGTAGAAATGCGTCTTTTTTGTGGCCAATATCCACAAAAGCCGCATTCAAGCCTGGCATCAGGCGATTAACTTTACCTAAGAAAATATCTCCTACCGTAAAGTTGGTATTCTTCTTCTGACTGTGCAGTTCAACGAGCTTTCCCGATTCCAATAATGCAATTTCTACATCGGCGGAGGATGCGTTGATGATTAATTCTTTTTCCACGAATCATCTTACTTAATGTAGGTTTATAAGCTGCCACTTAGGGTGTGTTCGATAATAAATGTTATGTATTCAGATTGGAAATATAGAAATAGAACATTCATTTCATACACACGCATACTAATATGAGTACCCAAAATGGTATAAACCTGCTTTTAAAGGAAAGAGTGAATGAAAAGGCAAGGAGTTGCTCATTGTTAGGCTGGAAGTGTGCTTTGTAGAATGCTTAACTTTGCTAATTCGTGCAAAAAAAAATAAATCCTATGTTTTTTCGTGGGTTTAGCTCAAAAATTATGTTCAAAGCGTGCATTATACGTAAAGCAGATAAGCCAAAAATTGCTCCTTAAAGATATATGATAGAGTTTCTTCACTAAGGGAAGAGATAGAGAGTAACGTGTGGAAATGCTTAGGTGTACATCTGTGTGGATGTTCTAAAATAGTTTTCGTGTTTGGATGTTACTATCTATTTATCTTTGAGCATGTACTGATTGCTACGCAATGGAAACACAAAACAATACAACCTTTTCTACTCTTGTATCCCAAATTTGTTTACATACTTCATCAGCTTTAGCTTTTGGCCTAGTACGACCAAAAGCTAAAAGCGTGATTACTTCTTCTTCTTATGGCGATTCTTGCGCAAACGTTTCTTACGCTTATGAGTCGCTATCTTATGTCTTTTACGTTTTTTACCACAAGGCATAATATAGTCCGATTTTATAATTGATTATCAAATAAATGTAAGTAAATAAAATCTATTTTATCCACTTTTGTATATAATAGAGCTATCGTAATGATAGCATTATAGTTAACCTCGCAATGCTTGACATTGTTTCAACATTGCTTCAGCTTCCTGTGTTTTATTGAGTTGTTCGTATACTTGACTAAGCATACATACCACATTTGCATTCTCTGCGTCTAGGCTATATGCCTTTTCTAGGCGCGCTGCAGCTTTGTCGTATTGCCCCGTTCGCATCCCTTGCCGTGCAATGTTTATCAGCACTAGCACATTGTCAGGATATTGCTTATTCAGGTCGAGCATCATTAATATTCCTTTCATCGGATTATTCGCTGGTGGATGCTCTGCATATACAGACGCTAAATTCAAGCGATGCTGTACATTTTTTGAATTGAGTGAACTCGCATTTTCAAAAGCAGTCACGGCATGTTGTCGGCAAAAGTCTTTTACTTTTTGCTCTTCTTCGCGCTGCACACATATCGCATAGGTAGTGCCTGCGATAGACCACGCCTCCTCGCCTTTATCTATTTCGGCTAGTTGCTCCGCATAGTAGCCTGCTATAGCTGCTTGCTTTTGCTGATACCATGCACTAGAGAGACGTTCATAGGCATTCACTTTTGCAGAGTCTGTTTCGGCTAGTCCTAGTTGTTGTTCTAGCACTAGCAGATTGGTAGCCACCGAGGTACTAATATCTTCCTTTGCTTCGAGTAGCAGATTGCTAATATCAGTACTGGTTTGGGCTAATGCCCTCGACTTTTCAATAGACTTTTGCTTAGGTGGAACGGTATCAAATCCAAAATAGAGCGCAAAGAAAAGGAAAATAGCTGAGAGAACGACAAAAATTTGCAATTTCGTCATAATTCGCGCGTATTTTTGGAAAGGTGAAGTGTATATGTAGCAAGTATTGAATGCATAATGCTTCAATACTTGCTATAAAATAGAAAAATACTCTTTTAGCATGAGTACAAAAACAACTTTTCGATATTGCTTAATCGTTCTTTTCTTCCTCTGGCAAAGAGCTTACATTGCTCTTCACTTGCTCCACGAATACCTTTGCTGGCTTGAATGCTGGAATATAGTGTTCTGGAATTACAATTGCCTTGTTTTCCTTAATATGCCTTCCAATCTTTTCTGCCCGACGCTTTACGATGAAACTTCCGAAACCTCGAATATACACATTTTCACCCTCTGCTAAAGAGTCCTTAACTTCCTTGAAGAATGCTTCTAGGGCTACCAGTACATCTACCTTCTGTACACCCGTCTTCTCAGATACTGCTGCTACAATATCAGCTTTTCTCATATTATGAATTGGTTTAGAATGCTTTATAAATACGAATTGTTGCTACACAAGGAGCGACAAATTTCGCAATTTTCCGCTTATTGCAAAATATGAACGCTATTTTCTTTATTTTTTTTCCTCATTTTCAGACAATTAGGGCTTACTAAGGAAGGGTTCACAAATAAATGTACACTCTTGACTGTTTCTTTTGCTTCCATTTCTCACTTTGAAATTGGTCAAACTCCCACTTTCAAGGCAAAAAAAGATGACGTTCTAAATAAAAAAATCCGCACAAAGCACATTGCCTTGCACGGATTTTTTATTGGCATTTCTAAAAAATACGTAATTATTTAGTAGAGGGTATTTGGTAGAGAGTAGAGGGTATTCTATCGAGGAATTTTCTTGAAAAATATTCTTTTTTTAGAAAAGAATGGACAAGTATATCCCTATACCCTATACTTTCTACTCTATACTAAATAGTTACAAAAATGCCTATCTAAACAATTTACGCTATTATCGAGCGATAGTGTAAGAGAAGCCTAAGTTATAAAGCGTTTGAAGTTGCCCCCAATCAGCCTTATCAACACCAGCTACCTTAGCCAACTGCCTGTTTTGACGAATATCATAAGTCAAACCTACACCGATACCTTTGAATACGTTATCAATTACGAAACCGTTTCTCCAAGTCCAGTTATGTAGGTCGCTTGCTTCTAGACCATTTGCTTCGTCGCCACCATAAGCGAAGAAACCTTCCAAAGTAGAAGTCCACTTGATGTTCTTGTATAGATTACCTACGTAAGAACCACCGAAAGAAGCACCTGCAACAGATGTGAAATCATCGCCTGGGTAGTTCAACTGGTAACCTAGTGGGTGTACCCAAATTTCCAAATCTTTCATTGGCGTGATAGAAGCACCCGCACTCGCCGTGATTTGACCAGGAGAGAAATCGAACAATACGGTATTCCAACCTAAACGACCAGAAACAGCAATCAAATCTTCATAAATGTAAAAACCAGGACGTGCCTGTGCTGCAAATGTACCTACTGAAATTGGTGTTTCTTCTAAAACATCACCCGCTGCATCTAAAATTCTAGAATTACCTCTAGCCCAGTTTGCAGCAGCATCTGTCTTTACGTAGTACTTATCCTCGTTCAAGTTTGCAAAAGCATTCAAGCCAATACCGAAGTTGCTTGTGCCTGTAAATGGTGTTTCTACTGCATACCATCTGTTTTGTCCAGCAAAGTCTAAACCAAATAGTACTCCTACACCAGAAGTCCAACCTGGAAACTCTCTAATTTGCTTTTCTAAAGCAGCGATTTCAGCATCAATACCTGCCTTTACGCCTTCTTTCTCTGCTTTTGCTGACTTAAGCTCTTCTAGTGTCTGAGCTTGTGTGAAAGTAAATGTTGCAAAAATTGCTACAAATAATAGTGCAATCTTTTTCATGTTTCTAATTTTGAAATTTAAATATTTGAATGGGTTGCTTATTTAATCCTATCGCCTCCCCTATTCTTTTGTTGTCGAGACGCTACCCTAAAGACTTCGTCACAACTTGTTAAGAAGATTTAACGAAATCTTCACACTTTATAGAAAAAACAATTTATGTTGATTGACACCCAAAAACAACTGAAAATCAACTAAATACAAGTATTTAACACTAACAACTATACAAATTTGCGTTAGCGGCTGCAAATGTATTTCATTCTTTGAAATTTCCAAGAAAAGCAAGGGAGAACTTATGTAGGAAATACGTTAAAAATGTAATTTTGCGTTCAATTTAATGCGTCAATGCTGAAATGATACAATGCGATATTACGACAGTATTTTTCTTCATTAT
>JAHDCQ010000186.1:0-1993 GCA_020629845.1 Saprospiraceae bacterium
CTTATTGAGTACTTATGCACGTTTTAGTACAATTTGCTCTTGCAATTTCTCTGCTGCCACATCATAAAAATCCTTAATACCTTTGTATTCCTCAGGCATATACATGAGCTGATTGACACTAGAGCGCATCATAATTTGCAACTGATTCGGTGCTTTCTCGGAGATAGAATACATGAATTTTCCAGCACCATTGGGCATAGATAGCTTGATACTTTTTGGATATTCCTCCACCACGTAACCGTCAGGAATGCTAAGATTTATCACTACTTGCTCATTGAATGGGTACGGAATTTCTACTGGAAAACTGCGTTTTTCTATCTTAAATGGATTTTCATAAAAGCCCGAATAGAATATAGGCGAGAGGTAGATGAAATCATCTACTACTTGCGCTTGTTCGGGTAGCGTGCAGCTAATTTTTCCTTTCAAGGGCTTTTCTAGCTCTTTAGGGTTGCTGTATTCAAACGCGTCCAATTCGGCAGTAACGGCTTGTTCTTCCAGATAATCCACCCAATAGCTGCCTGTATCGTCACTCGCATAGCGGCTGCGCTCCCGCATTGCGCTATAGCCTACGTGTTGGCATTGAATATCGGCAGTTATCATGCCTTCTTCATCAAGGCTCATATCTGCTACCATCACTTGCTTTGAGCGTTGGGGTACAATATCTATCCATGCCGTTTTTTCCTCACTCTCAATGCGTAATCCTCTTTTGTTTAAGGATGGTATACGAAGTAAATTGGCAGGAGCATTTGCGTTGCCTACATCTAACAGTTTCAATTCACCGTCATCGCCTCTTGCTTGTACCAATACATGATTAAACTGACTACGAAATGGATATAATTCTATCGCTTTGCCATGCCCGCGTGTACTAATGAGTACGGGATAAGATTCAATATCATTCACTCGCAATAGTGCCAGGAGCATTAAGTTCAATTCTGCGCTATTCCCTCTACGAAGTTCAAAGGCTTTATCAATATTCACATCTATAGACGAATCATAGTCGCCATCCCATTCTATATTTTGGGTAAGGTATTGGTGGATAAATTTGATTTTTGCATCCTTAGTCTCCAAAGTTGCCAGCACAGGCGCAATAGTTTCTTGAATCGGTTGCACCCGCTTCTTTCGAGTAAATTGTTCGCCAAAATATTCTGAATCGAGCATCTTTTCTGCTAAGCCTTCCCAAGTGGTCATATATGGCTCATAAGGACGACCAGGAGCGCGAATACCACTCAATTGAAATTTTATACGCATTAAGTAATCGTCCATTGTAGTGATATAAGGTTCTTCTTGAAGTGCTTCCACATTTTCTGCGACATAGCGACTGATGTGTGCATCTATTCTTCCACCAGAGATATTCGTTGTCCCTAGCTCATTCTCTGCTACGGTCAGTTTATCCTGTCCTTGAAATAGTCGCGCATACTCGAACCATGCTGGTACGCTCATGCGCAACTCGCTGGTACGGACGGGAATATCATCCTGAAAGTACCAAGTAGGGAGCTGAGCGAGGTAAGGTGAAGTCTTTTTGTATGAATATTCTATCACACAACCTTCTGTGATATCGGGTATGGCTACACGCTTCTGGGAGTATTCTTTAAATATTTTTTCATCAATAATATCTTTCTTCGATACTTCTGTAACTGTGCCATCTGGTTGAATGACATGTGCTTTTAGTGTTAGTTTTGTGCGGGCATCATCGTAATAAGGAATGGTGACATTCCCTCTATCAAAGGCAGTATTTTTGAGGATTTTGATGCGCTTTGTACGAGTCAGGTGATACAGAGGCCCTGAAGAAATAACATCGAAATAAATATTTCCATAATCATATAAAACCACAGCGTCCGCTTCTGGGTCGGGCGTGTAGGTAGTCATAGCAAGGTCTTCTGCTGGTATTTTTCCCCATTTTATGGGCGATTTTTGAGCTAAAGTAGTTCCAAAAACGAATAAGCAAGCAAACAGAACAAAGCGCTGTTTCATAATAGCATGGTTTGACGTTAAG
>JAHDCQ010000186.1:2093-10625 GCA_020629845.1 Saprospiraceae bacterium
TAAGCAAGCAAACAGAACAAAGCGCTGTTTCATAATAGCATGGTTTGACGTTAAGTACATTGTAAATTAAATTTCTTCGCATTTATGACTGCTTCTTTTTCCTCGTTTCTGCGTTACAAAATCGGGCTTCATAACCAGTTATGTTCCCAATTTTGCGCCTTGAAACGTGAAAAAATCAGCTCGGTCAAAAGACGAAGCTATTTAATTTACAATGTACTAAGCAATTCTTTGGTGTGATTTCTAGCTTTTGTTCATACTGAGTCTTAAGTCTTAAGCTAAAGGTCACACAGCCTAAAGAGATTACCCTAAATTCGATTTCAATTACTTTAACGTCAAAAAATAGTCAAAGTGACATACTGCTCCTATTCTTTTTGGGTTTTAACAAACAATGCCTACTCCCTAAAACAAAAGAATCATCGCACAATTATCGAATTACGCGCCTTTTCCAAATCCGCTATCAATTCATCAATCTCTCTTTCTGTAGTACTAAAATTGGTAATACAAGCCCGCAAGCAAGAAACACCTCGCACAGGATAAAGCGAAAGCCACGTTTTTCCAGCAGCTAATACGCGCTCTAGTACGGTTTTTATGAAAGTTGGGTCATCGGCATAACGACTATCCGTGAAGCAAAGTACAGGCAATGGCGTATCGTGCTGCACGCTCCAACCGTGAGTTTGTAATTGAGTTTTTAGATAATTTCCAATATTCGTTTGATATTGAATAACTGCACGATAGCCTTCCCAACCAAAGATTTGCAGCGTCAAATACAACTTAATTCCCAAAGCCCGCCGCGACCACTGAATAGAATGCGCAAAGGGATCGGTAATAGCTAGTTCGTGGGCTTCTTTGGGCATATATTCTGTTGTAATGCGAAATGTTCGATGCAAAATATCCGACTGCGAAGTAATAAACATACTTGTTCCCATCGGCATAGAAAGCCATTTGTGGGCATCGCAAGTAATAGAATCTGAAAGCTCAATGCCTTTGAAAAAAGGAGCTAATTCTGGCACTAGCATTGCCGCACCGCCCCAAGCCGCATCTACATGATACCACAAACCAAAGTCTTTTGCAATGCCTTGTAAAGCCGCTAAATTATCAATAATACCGATGCCCGTAGTACCTGCCGTACCGACGAGCATAAAAGGTTGTTTGCCTGCTGCTAGGTCTTCTTTAAGCGCGGTGATTAGTGCATTTGTATCCATTTTTAAGTCATCATTTACTGGAATATCGCGCACAGAAGCTATGCCTAAACCTACACATTTTGCTGCCTTATGTACAGAATGATGCGCCTCGGCAGAGCAGTAAATCATAGGGCGTTTTTTCAAACCTATTACGCCTTCATTCACAAAATTGGGGAAGTGGTGATTCAAGGCACAAAGTACCGCCGTAAGGTTTGCCTCTGCACCACCTGATGCAAATACGCCATCAATCTGTTCAGGCACGTAACCAAACTGCTTGCCAAATTCGGTAATCAAATAATTTTCTACTTCTACTGCAAAAGGCGAATGACTCCAAGCCGCCAATTGTGGATTATAGACGGCTGTAATGAGGTCGGCGAGTATGCTCGGAAAAGCGGTTCGGGGATTGTATAAGCCAAAATATTTTGGGTGGGGCGTATGCACGGCAAATTCGCGGAGTCCATCTAGCACTTGTTGCACCGCAGCTTTTGCAGCTACAGGCTGTTCAAAATTTATGCTTCTAACACGCTCCACGATAGCTGCTACATCAAGTTCAGGTGCGATTTTTATTGTTTTAGTATGGGCATAGTACGCTTCTAATTGCTCAATGGTGAATTGAAAAAGTTCGTGGCGTTCGGCTGCTGTCAAGTTGAAATCCGTCATAGTAGTAGTTTCTAGCAAAATTATGGATTTCTTGTAACTATTTAGAGTAGAGAAGAGAGACCTTACATTCCAAAAACGACTAAGGAGAAAAGAAAAAACGCTTATAATTTTAGCGAGTCCGAGGCTGCAACAAATTCATCAATAAAAATACGGCTGCTACTAGTACATTGATTCCAAATGCCCAGAGAAAACTATCGGTATCCAAGGACTGACTGCCGATGTAGGCATAGAGCAAGCTGATAGGTAGCAAACCAATGCAATTGGCGATAAAAAAACGCTTGAAATCATAGGCAATATTCCCACAAATAATAGCAATCGCTTCGGAGAGAATAGGAATGCCCCGTGTAGCAATAATGCCCGCAAAACCATAGCGTTCGATGATGTGCTGTGCTTTGGAAATTTCTTCGGAGCGATAGCCGCGATTCATACGCTGATAGAAGGCTCTACCAAGATAAAAACCAAGACTTGCCGATACTACACCAGCAAAAAGCGACCAAGCCGTCCCAGCGAATAAGCCTAAGACACTTCCATTGAAAAACATGACGATACTGGAAGGGACGGGCAGGAAAACATCCAGTGCAAGTAGCACAAAACTAATGGCTGCAAAATAGCTTTTGGTACTATTGGCAGATTCAATAATGAGTTGCTCGAAACGCATTTCTAGACCTGGCAAACCTAGAAACAATACGATAATCACTAGGATGACAACGAGTAAGGGAATGATGAGTCTACGCATGTTGCTGTTTAGATAAGGCAGTTGCGAAGTAGAGGGCAGAGGGACTTTCCGAAATTATCCCTCTACGCTCTACTATTTATTTCGCAACAACTTTTGCTCTTATTTTACTGCTTCTACTGGAATTTTCAACTCACCGCGCATATAGCCTGCGAGCAAGTCTCCGTCCCAGCCACCAAACCAGAAGCGGATGGGCCAATCTAAGTCTGTTCTTGCTTTTAGTTTTTTGCCATTGCCGAGGGTGATTTCGGAAGCTGTTTTTTCATCATTGATAGCAAATTCCCAAGTTACCTTAGTGCCCAATTTATTGAACACGCGTTCACCATAAGATTCTATTTGGAAAATACGCGATTTGTATTTCTCTATTTCGGTTTGGTGTTCGGCTTTATCTTCTTCTGATAGCTTGCCGTCCTGCAAGTGCATTTCATGTAGTTTGATTTGGTCTTGCATGAAGCGCACACGGTCGCGGAAGTAGCCATAATAATCGAAGACATTGATGGCTTTGTTTACTTCCTCATCATTCAGTACGGCAGCTATGGGCATGCGGCGCGCATAGACTTCTGGATCGGTGATTTTCCAAATGGCTTGTGCTTCCGCATCGAAACGTGGATCGAGCCGATCTTTAGCACTCGCAAAAATGGTATCGCCATCTTTCAGTTGCAAATGAAAGGGCATAATGGCGAAAGCATATTCATCATCAGAGCCAGTGATATTATTACTGCTTTCAAAGGTTGGGCCATCAAAAACACTCCTAGTTCCATCCTCAAATACCCGATTTGCTCCCGCTAAATTCAGCGTCAAACCCACCATATTACAGTCAGGATAGGCTTCGCCATTGTACACCGCATTTTTGATTTGGATACCATTTCTTAAATGGACATCCATGCCAATCAAAGCTCCAGGCGGACGCAGATTTTTTTCTAAATACTTATCGTCCACACTCAAACGAATGACTTGGTCGAGTTTATCCTCCGTCGAAAGAGCCATCGTATAGCCGCTCATGCCGCGTGTTTCATCGCTAGGGTCAGGGTCAGTAGCTATACGGTAGGCGAAATAGCCTTCAAATGGCAATCGGATATAACGGGTATGTATGATGCTAAAATTTTCTTTACTCATTGCTCAATATTGTTGAGTTGTTAATCTGATAATTTGATGATTTGATAAAATGCTGCAATGCAATAATGCGACAATGTGCCAATTTACTTAATCGCTCTAAAATGTTCGTTTACATTACTTTGATAGGTCTTCCAAAGGTTGGCGGTCAAGCGATGCACATTTTGATATAGGAATTCGATGCGTTTTCTAATAGCAATTTGCTCTTCTGCTGATAGCATTGGGCTTAATGCTCCATTCTCGGCATCTTTTCGGATGCTTTCTACTGCTTTCACAATAGTTTCAAAACGCTCTAGATAAAAGTCTAAATCCCTATAAAAACCGTATTCTGGAATATTTTGCCAAGTAGCGGCTGCGTCTTTTTTGTACTTTCTCCTGATTTCTCCCACATCCGAAGTCATATATAACGTATCAATAATACGCTGCTTATCCTTTGGCCCAGCGATGTATTTTTTCTTGTATTTTCCTGCTACAGGATGCGCTAGTGCTTCCCATTGGTTGGCGGCATCTTCCATATCAAAGTTTGGTGCAGCGCGGTAAGTGCGTCCATCAATCGTTTTTAGTGGAAATGCCACCAGTAGTTCGCCTACCGTACGGATTATCATAGTCATGGTAGGTGCGAAAACGATGTCGCGCAAGGACTGTATCAAGAAGGGATAGTCTTCGGTTTCCTTGTACCAACCATACAATCCATTCAGGCAATAGCACATGCTTTTGTAACCATAGTTGAAGAGGTCAAATATTTTGAGCAAAAACTGATGATTCGCATCCTTTGCATCAAAATTGCTGCGCTTGGGGTTAGGCATTACATCCAAGAATGGTACGAAATCGGTGTATGTTATCTCTTTCGCACAGTTGGAGCGGATTTGCTCCAGCGTACTCATATCCTTATGCTCAATGCCGAGTTTTTTCTCATAGGTTTCTGCTATATCATAGAAGTGGCGGAAGTGACTATCGTAGCCCGGCGAACTCCCAACAGCTTCCCCTTGTGCAATGATGAGTTCGATACCATTTTTAGCAGATGCCACATCATTAATCGGGAAAATATAGATGTCGTACTGGCTTAATATCTTCACCTGCCGTCCTTCACTAGCTGGCACAAAAATGACATCACCGAGTTGCTCAAAAGCTTCTTTCACGGCATTGTAGTAGCGTTCAATATCGCCTGGTTTTACATCATCGGCAATCAAACCTTTTGCCCGTTTTTTCTTATCTGATTCGCTTTCGCCTACATACCAACCATCAGGCAGAATACAATAGAATTTCTGTGTCTTTTGGCGTACTTCAAAGCCCCAACGAAAGAGGTTGGCAGCTTGTATGCGTTGCCCCGTGAGTACAAGATGAATGGCAAGCGGCCCTTCCATGACCGCAAATCGGCGCGCTGCGCGCAAATCGAAAGGCGTAAATAGGAATGGAATGCTGGCTGGCACCAACTTACTCGCATCCGTGATTTTCTTTTCCAGTGCCTCTAGTTCTTCCTCAGAAGCCTTGCCATTTACATAGTCTTTCAAAACGCTTTCATCAATAGCCGTGCCTTTAGGTAGGAACTCTTCTAAATAGGACTTGACTTTCTGCACGCGCTTGTCCTCATACGATTCTGCTGCCTGCGGAGGCGTGCTACGCAATAAGGCTTTTTTATCCTGCGGTTCGCTGGTGTACGGATTTCTGAAAAAGTCGGAATGATGTGGAATATTTGCCCTATCAAAACAAGGCGGTTCACCGATTGCGCCAAGTAGCTGATTTACAATTGCCAAGTGTTCCATTTCTTGGCGCGCTACCATATAAATCACCGATGCCCAACGCCGCGTGACTTCCACATCGGCTAGGCTAAGGTGTGCGTCAGGGTACTTTTTTAGTGAAAAAGCCGAAAATAGATACATACACGTAAATTGATGTTCCAATTCCGCTGCCCCCTGTAAGTTCTTTTTTAGATTATCAAATAGAGTTTGTTGCTCTTCGTTTAGTAGTACTTGGCTCATATTCTGCTCTAGGTTTAAAAATTCAAAAAACGGTTTTGAGTAGGCACCAGCACAACACAGTCAGCGCACTTCAACACATAGTTGATGTCAACGCACTTAACCGCATTAGCGCAATCCCGATTAGGGTTAGCTCAATATTTGTATTAAAATTTATAGGTATGGTAACGTATAATTATTGGTTCAACACATCAAGATTATATTGCATGTAATGATAGGGACTTTTCTCTTTTTTTCAAAATTAATGCTTGGTGATTTGATTTTTTGCAAATAAAAATTGTAAGCCGTATGCTTTTTTGAGGATGTTAGACTTCTACCCCATTTACGCTCATCCGAAACTTCTGCTTCAAGCATCGCAATTTCAACTTATCTTTTGTGCGTATCTTTCCGTTTAACTCTAACATGTGAATATTCAGCTTCAAAATACTCCAGGGAATATCAATTTCGTCTTTAAAATTTAATACTAACATGTCCCATTTTTGATTTTTTAATAATTCTCTAGGAAAGGCAACTAAATCATGATATACCCTAGAGTTTGAGCTATGCCCATGACTACTTTCGTTTCTAATGGACTTTTCTTGATGTGCGACAAACCATCCTATTTCTGGTCTTAAATTATAATTAATCTGATTTTGTACTAAGCCAACGAAACCTGCCCAATATTCCAAAGGTACTTCACGAACTATATTTCCAAAATCATCTAATTCTCGATATAGAAAATCTACACAAACAATTTCTTTAGGCAAATTTTCACAAATTGATTCAATACCTAAATCTTTCATTTTATTGAAATCAGTCAAGTTTCCTTTTCTGTCATAGGGATAAAAATTGGTGATCCAGCCATCAATAAATTCAGGGTGTCCATACTCATCTAATGTATGTACTTTAAACATGTTCATCCAAAATGCTTGGTTGATTTCTCCTTTAGAAGCTTGAATAAACTCTTCGATAATTCCTTCCAATTTATCTACCCACCAATCCAAATCATATTTTCTGATTTGTCTTAATTTTTGTAGTATTTTTTCCCAATCAGCTGTAGTTCCTTCAAGGGTGATTTCAGGAATTCCACAAATAAATACAGCTAAAATATATTCAAAATATGGTTTCATGGTATCCATAATCGTTACCTGGCTTGCTATTCTTTCATTGATACCTGTCGTCGAAAAATCTGCGCTCAAAACACTTATCAATTCATCACCCATTTTCTCCTTAATTGCCTCTATAAATTGAGCAGTTGATTCACCCCAAGAGCTTGAACTATCTCCTAGTTTAATCGTATTGCTTGTGACTATTAGGGCTTGTTTGGTCTTCAGGCTAGGAAATAGATTATTCCCTTTTGCTTTGCTAAAGCTAACATGCCTTGAAAACCCCTGACAAATTAACAACCATATCATATCGGGAGATAAAGTAAAAGGACGATGTTCAGCATAGGCTTGATACATTCCATATAAGAAGGAATGAAAGCCATTTGAAACAAGTGGGCTTTGGGTCTTACTATGCTCCTCAATTTTTGAAGAAAATTTATTAAGAATTTCTTCCAAGGGTTTTTCTTCCAATAGGTTGTCGGGCTCAGACAAGTCTTCAACTTTGAAGGTAATGGAATGTATCAATTTGTCTTTTTGTAATTTTTCTCTTTGAGACAATATCATTGCTTTAGCTTTTATTGTTTTCTAGATTTGACGTAAAATTTTCCATTTTAGTATTCCCTTAATTCTCCAACCCAAATATCCGCTTCACCAACAGCCCTTTCAATTTCTGCGAAGACTTAAAACTTGTAAATATCAAACTTGTTAAATCCATCTGCAACATTTATTAATTTAGCGTTCCTAAGAGGTGTCTGGACTTTGGACAAAGTCCTAGTCTTTGGTAAATTGGTCTTTAGTCTTTAGCGTGTTCAGAAAATTGAATTTTATCAAATATGAATTCCAGTACTTTACACATTAGATTCATCTATATACTAAAGACCAAAGACTAAAAAGCTAAAGACCTAGACTTTTGTCCAAAGTCTAGTAAGAAGTGTATACTTCTGAGCATTTTTATTTTTTTTTGAAAAAAATGAAATTATCGGGAACTCTTTTGTGGTAGGAGTGGTTTTTGGGGAGTGCAAGTGTGTAAATAATAAAAATGTCGCTCCGCAACAGCAAATTCGGGTTCAAAACACTAATAAATTGGCTTTGAGTGACTTTTAGTAACGTTCAAACGTTCTAATTACAGATTAACTTTATACATTTGCAACAAAATAAACTAAACGGCAGGAGCTTTGGATTTTTTTAACTTAAATAAAGAATCGATTAATTATGTGACCAATCAATAATTTGGAAGCTTTTGCCAATTCTAGTGCTGTTGCGCTTTAGGAAGTAAAACAAAAGAATGGCAAAACGTTTAATTAAGGTAGCTAAGGAATTAAATGTCGGAACATCCACCATCGTAGATTTTCTGAATGCTAATGGGTTTGAGTTGGACAACAAACCTACGGCCAAAATTTCAGACGATATGGTGATGCTCCTGCAAAAAGAGTTCCAGAAGTCTATCGCTATTAAAGAAAAAGCAAACCAAATTAAGATAGGTCGCACCCCTAATAAAAAAGAAGCCGAACCTCTTGCTGCTAAAGCCCCCGCCTCTGTTGAGCCGCCAGCAACACAGCCTGAAGTACCTGTCGTAACAAAACCTGCTATAGATTTAAGTTTGAAAGAAACATCACCAGTTGTAAAATTGGATAAGCCAGTTGTAACAGCAGAGCGGAACACGCCTACACTTGCAAAGCCTAATGTATTAGGTAAAATTGACTTATCACCCAAGCCCAAAAAGGAAAAACCTGCACCTAAGCCGGTAGCTAAGAAAGCAGCAGAGCCAGTAGTACCGCCAGTAA
>JAHDCQ010000187.1 GCA_020629845.1 Saprospiraceae bacterium
TTAGCCGCGACTTTTTCGTGCAGCGTGATGGAGATATAGTAGATACCGCAGGCAATCCCTTGCTCTATTTCTGGGATATACCTGCTGGCGAATATCAAGTGGCAGTACGGCACCGCAATCACCTCGGTGTGCTATCCCAAACTACGGTAACTGTAGACTAAAACCTAATTTTTGAGGCTGTGGAGTGTGGAATTCTACAGCTTCATTTTTTGCTCAAAAACGTAACGCATCCCTATGCTTTCAAAAATAAAAATCGCTTGAAGACTACGAAGCCTTCAAGCGATGCTCAATTTTCCGTATTTAAGCGCGCTTTGCACGTTCCCAAAGTACGGACTGATTACCTGACATAAATCGTAAAAAACCACGATAAACGGCATAGTTCATAATACAGAAATAGTAAGGCACGAAAAGTGCTTTTATTTTAAGCTTTCGTTTTTCTAGAATGTATCCGCCAAGTGCTGCTACATAAAATACGACTTGTGCAATGAGTATGCTGGTGTAAAAAGCCGAGCCATTCATTGCCAAAAGAATATTCGTGATTAAGAGTATGGGCAATGCCAATGGTGCAAGCGTCCAACGCAATACTCTATGCGATACATATTGGAAGGTCAAGATACCATGCTTAAAGAAATTCAGTACTGGTAGCAATCGGAAAACAGCTTGGAAGCCCCCTGCTGCGATACGAATTTTTCGCTTCAATTCTTCACCTACCGATGCAGAAGCCGTTTCTACGGCATAGGCATTGGGTTCGTAGGCTACTTTATAACCTTTAGCGGCAATGCCTACTGTCAAACAGAAATCCTCTACGATAGTATCCGTTGGTACTTCTTCAAATAGTTCGGTACGAATAGAAAACAATTCGCCTGCCGCACCAATTACGGAGTATAATTCGGAGTCCCACTTTTTTAGCGTCGATTCATACTTCCAGTATAAGCCTTCTCCTGCACTACTAGCTTCTTCTTTATCTTCTAGATGAATGCGCTTTTCACCTGCCACCGCACCTACTTTATCATCGCGGTAGTGGCGTACCATATTTCTGATTACATCTTTATTGCAAAAGGTGTTGGCATCAGAGTATATAATATAAGGCGTTTCCACGAAGGGCATCACGCGATTTACCGCAGCTATTTTGCCCCGTCGTTCAGGCTGATGATAAAGGCGCAATTGTACATCTTCATCAATAGGGTATTTTTCTATCAAATCAGGCGTAGAGTCGCTAGAACCATCTGTTACAAAGAAGTAGTGAATTTTGTCTTTAGGATAGTTGAATTCTAAAGAATTTCTTAATTTTTCCTCTATATAGGCCTGTTCGTTATATGCAGCAACCATATATGTGACTTCTGGTAATTCGTTGTCGTCTACAGAGGGCATTAAAGATTGCTTATTAGAGCTAAAGGCTCTTTTTAAACGCACCAATATATATAATACCAGCCCATACCCGATATAAGTATAAAACACAACAGCTAAAGCTACCCAAAAAATTAAAACAATAGTATTCATGAATTCGTAATATGATTATTTATTGATGGTGCAAGTTGAAAGAATGCTATTCCTACTTACATAACTTTAGACCTTAATATATAAAGCTAAGTAACAAAACTACTTGTAACACTCAAAGCATATCTCTCTATACGAAGATAGATGAATTATTGATGCTTTTTTTGTGTAAAAAAATATAATAAATTTAATTTCATTATGTATCTTGCTGATATTTAAAAAAATAAACCCAAAAATCCCATAGAATTATTTTTTTTTGATAGTGAGATTATCTGCAATATACAAATGAAATATTAGGAAAGGTAATATAAGTAAAGTCACCATTTTTTGAAAATTGGAGACACTTAAATAATGTATTTTGCAGGAGAGGTTTACCGTAATAGAGCTAAAACTCATATAAATATAATTTATTAAAAAAAATTATATATAAAAATGGAAACCTTTTTGCAAAAAATACGATAAGAGAACAACAAGAACGTAAGTTGAGAAATTAGATGGGAAATAGGAACATTATAATTCATTGACTTACTATAATTGTTTAGCAAATTAATCTACTAACGAGTACACTACTTAATTAAAATCATGAAGTTAAAAGCATCCATACTGCTGATAGAAGATAATGAGGGCTTAAGAAGACTCCTTTCTTCTTATCTGACTGACCTTGAGTATGAGGTAAGTGCAGTAAAAGATGGTCTTGCTGGCATGAGATGTTTATTTAGTGCTAATACGCCTGACTTATTAATACTAAGTGTGGACATAGTAGGCTTATCGGCTTTCGAGCTAATAGAGCAAGTACGGGCAAATGGATTGATAGGAGCTATTCCAATTATTATTGTTTCCTCTGAGAAAGATGAAAGCATACAACAACGATGTGCTGACTTAGGAGCAGATGCGTTTTTTACGAAACCATTCAGTCCTGATGTGCTACATCAAAAAGTTCTAGAGCTTGTCCCAGCACCCGTTTACGAGAATTAATCCTTCTCAAGAGATGAATATTATATTCAAATTGGAGAGAAAGGCATTTTGTAAGTATTAGCAAACTGATAGTCCCGCTCATGAAGCAAGTTTTACCAACGTACACACTTGTTAAAAAAACGATAGTCCTTTACTTGGGTGATAAAGAGTCACTTGAGCAGCAGACTGTCCCACTATCCGCAGAACGTTCTAGCTTACAATTAGTTAGAATGCAAAATACGCCCAACACGGTTCAGTGGTTGAAGAAGAAAGTGCGCGACCATCGTAATGGTTCGAAAGCATTCGCTATTGTATGCGACTATAATTATCTGAAGAAAGAAAATTTTCAGTTTCTTGACTTAGTACGCGCAGATAACGATTTGCGAAAACTCCCTTTCTTTGTACATACCGACAATCCTTTCGAGTTGGATCGGCACGAAGCAATTGGTAAAGGCATTGATGATTGTCTAGATGCACCTATCAATTGGCAAGAAGTGCAGCACCGAATTGATTTTTGGACAAAGTATAAAAGTGCTATCCGTACTGCTCCTATACAAGAGCAATCGTACACTAAGCCTTTTATTTCAGTAGCAAAACGTGCCTTTGATATCGTAGGTGCGAGCTGTATTATTTTAGCCTTAAGTCCTATACTTATTGCTACAGCTTTAGCCGTTAAATTGACATCGAAAGGACCTGTTATTTATCGCTCGAAGCGTGTAGGTACGGGTTATCAAAAGTTCGATTTTTTGAAGTTTCGTTCGATGTATCAAGATGCTGACCAGCGTTTGAAGGACTTGATCCATTTGAATCAGTATCAGGACGATGATGATGATTGTTTCATCAAAATCAAAAACGATCCACGTATTACTAGAATAGGACGCCTTATTCGTAAGACAAGCATTGATGAGCTACCACAGTTATTCAATGTATTGAAAGGAGAAATGTCGCTTGTCGGTAATCGCCCATTACCTATCTACGAGGCAGAATTGATGATACGTGATGGTTGGGCAGAGCGTTTTCTTGCACCAGCAGGCATTACTGGTCTTTGGCAAGTAACGAAGCGTGGCAAGAATGATATGTCCACTTCAGAACGAGTTGCTTTGGATATTCGCTACGCACGTGAAAATTCTTTTTGGTACGACATTAAACTATTATTCAAAACATTTTCAGCAGTAATGCAGGACGAAGATGTATAAATAGGTATATTGGGTACTGAAAGGTGAAGATTGAACATCAGGAAAAAATAAGAAAGAGAGTGCCTAAAGTATCTATTATTAGTGTAAACTACAATCAAGCAGCCGTCACGGTAGAATTATTAGAATCTATCAAACGGCTTACATTCAAAGATTTAGAAGTCATTATCGTAGATAATGCTTCTAAAGATGACCCCAGCGCAGCTTTACTTGCCTCCTATCCTTCTGTAAAATTTATAAAGAGTGCTGAAAATCTCGGCTTTGCAGGCGGAAACAATCTCGGTATTAATGCCAGTTCAGGTGAATACTTATTCTTCATCAACAATGATGCAGAAATAGTAGAAGGAACTATCGAACAGCTTTTAGCCTTGTTCGAGCGTGTCCCAGGTTTGGGTGTAGTTAGCCCGAAGCTATGTTACTATACACCTGATGAAGCCGTAGATACCATTCAATACGTCGGTACTACTGAAGTGAGTACTTTCACAGGTCGCAACCGCACTATTGGCGAACGAGAAGAAGATCGAGGGCAATACGTAGTAGCGAAACCGACTGCCTATGCACACGGGGCAGCCATGATGATTCCACGCAGCGCGATAGATAAGGTAGGTAAAATGCCAGAAGAATTCTTCTTATATTACGAAGAGTTAGACTGGTGTGCGCAGTTTCGCAGAGCAGGCTATCAAATATATATCGAACCGAATGCTTTGGTATATCATAAAGAGTCGCTTTCCGTAGGCAAATTAAGCGCATTAAAAACCTATTATATCAACCGCAACCGCATCTATTTCATGCGGCGCAATAAGAGCAAACTAGCCTTTTTTATATTCAGTACCTATTTGTTCCTATTAGTTATTCCGAAACATGCCTTGAGCTTTATCGTAAAAAGACAGTGGCAACATCTCGACGTGTTTTTGAAGGCTATTCGCTGGAATTATGGTGGACTTGATGCAGCTAAAACGCCTTTTCGGCCAGTTTCAGTCGCAGCAAATACACGAAAAATAGGAGTTTAGACTTAGAGCAATATCAACATCACAAGACATGCAATATCTTCAGCTTACATATATTGTAATTAGTAGTATTTTCATTTTCTTTTTGGTTTTTCCATTTTTGAAAGTATTGCTATCCGGACTATTCATTGAGCGCGTTAAAGTAGAAGGCGATGTGCAAGAACTGGATTACGCGAATGTCATTACGGCTTATCGAAATGCAAATATTTCGAAGAATCTGATACAATCATTGATAAATCAGACGCATGGCCGCCACCACATCTACTTAGTAGCAGATAATTGCGATATATCAGATTGGGATGTCGAACACGAAAAACTCACCGTTCTCAATCCACAACCGCCACTCAATCTGAAGGTGAAATCCATCATTCATGCCGTAGAGAATTTCAAACGTCCGCACGATTATGTGGTAGTCTTTGATGCAGATAATATCGCACATCCCAAATTCCTAGAACAAATCAATTGGTATGCCAATGCAGGGCATCGCACTATACAAGGACAGCGCACAGCGAAGAACTTAGATACAACTATGGCTTGTGTAGATTCTTTGGGAGAATTCTACAAAAACTACGTCGAGCGATATGTGTCTTATCTTATTGGTTCTTCTTCTGTAATTTCTGGTTCTGGTATGGCAGTAGAGACGGAGTTGTATAAAACCTATCTCTATTCTCCTGAAATAGAGGAGGGGAAGCAGCAGTGGAAGAAAATGTTGCAAGAAGATAAAATTTTACAAAATCATCTTCTTCGCCTCAACGAGCGCATCAGCTACGCTTGGAACGCTATCGTATACGACGAAAAAGTAACAACTGCCGATGCCGTGGAAACGCAGCGCAGTCGTTGGTTATATTCTTACTTCCAAAACCTACCAAATTCTTTAGGCTTACTATTTCGTGGTCTCACGCGTTTCAGTTGGAATCAGCTTCTATTTGGAGTCATTACCGTGTCACCACCACTATTTATTTTGCTGGCTATCTCATTTTTATTGGGAGTTGTTGGGCTATTCATTGCACCCGTCGTATCTTTGCTGATGGGGATAGCATTGCTGATTTTTGTCGGCAACATCTTCCTGACGCTTTATCTATCAAAAGTGCCAAAGCAAGTTTGGAGCGCGTTAGGCGGCGTACCGCTTTTTGTATTCAAGCAAGCTACCGCACTCTTGAAGATGCGTAATCCAAATAAGAATTTTAAACATACAGAACACAATCGAGATGTCTCGATTGATGATCTATTAAAATCCTCTGGCGAGTAATACGGAAGGAACTTTCAATTCTTCCATGTGTACCATATTACGCATTTTGCCATTGGCTACAGAATGGGCCAATATTAGGAAATGTGAAATAATGAGTAAGTTGCGAATTTGGTGATTCGGCCATGATATGAAAAATCACCTACCCTATACTTACTCAAGATGAGTTGAAATATTTGAAATTAAAGTCAAATTTTCAAATACTCAAATCATCAAATTCACAGATTTAAGCAAATAGCCAAAGGCAAATAGCCTACTACGCAAAGTGATATTCAATAGTCTGGCATTTCTTGTCTTTATTGCCGTTTTCATACCACTTTACTTCGCTCTCAAGGGGCGGGCTAGGCTGCTATTGTGTTTATTGGGCAGTTATTTCTTCTACGGTTGGTGGGATTGGCGGTTTATGAGCCTTATTTTGCTCTCCACGGTCATTGATTATTCCATAGGATTGCGTTTAGATAAGGAAGAAACTCCCAAAGCCCGAAAACGCTTACTCCATACCAGTATCATTGTCAATTTAGGTATCCTTGCCTTCTTCAAATATTTCAACTTTTTTATTGATTCCTTCCGCGATGTGTTGCTCACCTTTGGGGTGGAAGCATCTATTTCGGAACTCAATATTATACTTCCCGTTGGTATCTCTTTCTATACCTTTCAATCTATGAGTTATACGATTGACCTGTATAGGAAAAAAATACCTGTCGAGCGCGACTTTTTGCGTTTTGCCACCTATATCGCCTTTTTTCCACAATTGGTAGCAGGGCCAATCGTGCGCGCCAAAGACTTTTTGCCCCAATTTCAGCGAAAAATCGTTTTTAATTGGGATAGGTTTAATTCGGGACTAAGCTTGGTGATGTGGGGCTTTTTCAAGAAAGTAGTTGTTGCTGATTCGCTTGCCCCCTTCGTGGATTTATGTTTTGAAGCACCTGAAACCTTCTCCTCTTTGCATCTGATACTAGGTGTCATTTTCTATTCTTTCCAGATTTATTGCGACTTTTCTGGTTATTCAGATATAGCTATTGGTTTGGCAAGAATGTTAGGTTTCGATTTTCCCGAAAACTTCCGAACGCCCTATTTCTCTAAAAATTTCAGCGAATTTTGGACGCGTTGGCACATCACTTTATCCAGTTGGTTGCGCGATTATTTGTATATCTCTCTAGGTGGCAATCGGCATGGCGTATTCAATACCTATCGCAATTTGATGCTTACAATGCTACTAGGCGGACTTTGGCACGGCGCGAGTTGGGTCTTTGTCTTTTGGGGCTTTCTGCATGGCATGTATCTCGTAGTGCAACGGCTTATTGAAGCTCCTTTCGGACGTTTCATGGATGCCATCCGCGCGCCTAAGGTACTACAAGTGGGTCTGAGCATAGCGGTGGTTTACTTCTTCACCTGCTTCGCTTGGATATTCTTCCGTGCACCTGATTTTACGATAGCCAGCACCATCATTACCCGCATTACCTCATTTGAGGGGTTCCATGTTAGTACGATTGTCAGTAAGTTTATGGCCTTGAAAGGCTTACTCTTAATCGGTATTCTTTTGGCCATAGAAATTACGAATTTCCGTTTTCAATATGTTTCATTATTGGTGCGAAAGCCTGCTTTCCGTTTGGCTGCCTTCGCGCTTATTTTGTGGATGATTGCCTTTTTCGGTACGTTTGGCGCGAATACCTTTATTTATTTTCAATTCTAAAAGACAAAAAAAATGCACGGTCCAGATAAAGAGAAGACCTTTCCCTTATCCCATTACAATCGCTTATGCTTTCTCAAAAATATAATCACCAATCCTAATATTATAGTTGGCGATTATACTTATTATGATGATTTTGAGGATGTGCATAATTTTGAAAAAAATGTAAAATATCACTTTGATTTTACTGGAGATAAGCTCATAATCGGAAGGTTTTGTATGATTGCTTCGGGAGTTACATTTATAATGAACGGAGCAAATCATCTGACGGATAGTATTTCTACTTATCCTTTTGCTATTTTTGGAAATGGCTGGGAACATGCTATGGACGGCAAAAGTTATCCATCGAAAGGAGATACCATAATTGGGAATGATGTATGGATCGGGTATGAAGCGGTAATTATGGCGGGTGTAAAGATTGGTGATGGTGCGATTATTGCATCAAAAGCCGTCGTGACAAAAGATGTAGCGCCCTATACTGTTGTAGGTGGAAATCCCGCAAAGGAAATAAAGAAGCGATTCGACCCGCAAAGCATAGAACGCTTATTGGAAATCCAATGGTGGAATTGGCCGATAGAGCGCATCACCAAAAACATTCAACACCTCACTAATAATCAACTAGATTTATTAGTATGAATAAAAATATTCTTACTCGTATAGCTTGGCTGTTGGCTTTAATCCTTGTTGTTTTTGTAGGCGATAGAGTAGGAGGCTGGCTATGCAAGCAAATGGTAGATGAAAGCGGATTTCGCTATTCGCGGATGTATACGGGCAAAGCACAATGTGATATTTTATTGCTTGGCAATTCGCGTGGCTTAGGCTTCTATCAACCGACCATCGAAGAAATAACAGGCAAAAAAACCTTTAATCTTAGCTACAATGGCATGACGATGGACTTGGGCAAGGTGCTAGTGGAAGATTATATGGAAAAATATAAAGCCCCCGAACGCTTACTGATAGATGTAACGATGTGCGATCGCTCTTCGCCTGAAATACTTGCTACTTTTGTGCCTTATATCGGTGAATCCGAACGCTTAGAACAACTCATACGAGATACCTCCCACACGGTGGCTACTGCTACCCAATTGAGCCATCTTTATCGTTATAATAGTGAAATATTTCAGCGCGCACTCTATTATAATAAAGGCAAAATAGATGATGACTGGTTGCTAGATAGGGCCATGTCCAATAGCACGCTTGAATATATTGAAACGCAAAAATATCGCATAGATGCGCGCTTCATAGACGTACTTAAAGAAACGATTGAATATGCCGAGGGGATGGGGACAAAAGTGGAGTTAGTCATGACTCCGTACTATCCTCCTTTTGCAAAGGTAGTGAAGGGCTTAGAGGCTTTTCAGTCAGAGATTGAGCGTGGAACGGGTAGAAAGATTCGGAATTATGTATATGCCATTGAAGACCCCAACTGCTTTGGCGATTTCCAACACTTGAACAAAAAAGGAAGCAAGGTTTATATGCAAAAACTCAAAGCAGATGGGGTTTTGTAGATGCTCAATGAGTGAATGAGCGAATGGAATCTATAATTATTCACTCATTCATTCACTCATTTAGTATTTACATAAAACCAATCTTCGGCTTTTCCTTTTCTGTATTTCCTTTCAAAGCTGCCATTCGGATGGCTGTTACAGCGGCTTCCACGCCTTTATTACCATATTTTCCGCCAGCTCTATCGAGGGCTTGTTGCTTATCATTCGGAGTCAATACCCCAAAGATGCAAGGTGTGCCAGACATCACACTGATGCTCGTTAAGCCATTGGCTACCGCTAGATTAATGTATTCGTTATGCTTCGTCTCGCCCTGAATGACGCAACCAATACAGATTACGGTATCTAATTTTTGCTTAGCTAGTAGTAAACGTGCACCTGCCGGCAGCTCGAATGTACCAGGCACTTGTAAGGTATGAATTTCTTTTTCCTGCGCGCCATGTTTAATAAGGGCATCATAGCAACCCTCATATAGAGCATGTGTAATATCCTGATTCCATTCAGAAACCACAATTCCAATCTTCATTTTTTCAGCAGATGGTATGCTGCTTTCATCGTAAGATGATAAGTTTTTTAATGCGCTTGCCATTGTTTAGATTAATAGATGTGAGATATGAGATGTGAGACTTTTTTTTAGAATCTCACATCCATCAAAAACAAAAAAAGGTGAGACATAGTTGCCTCACCTCGTTGGGTAATTTTCATTTGTTAGCTTGAATGCTAATTATCCGTTAACACGGGCGATGTATTTGTCTATATCTCTACCATCGGGCGAATCAGGATATTTTTCCTTGATTTGCTTATAGTAGCTAGACGCTTCGGAAGTGTTGCCCATTTTTTCGTTCAACAATCCGACTTTCTTTAAGTAGTAGGGTGTCAGGAGGTCATTATCACTTGCACTTGCTGCTTTTTTATAGTTGCTGAGTGCAGTGTCAAAATCTTCTTTTTCGGAATAAGCATCACCTAAGGCTCCATATTTCATAGCGGGCGTTACATTGCCAGCAGGTGAATAGTCGCTTAAGTATTCGATAGCAGCATCAAATTTACCTAAGTTTAGGTAAGAAATGCCTGCGTAGTAGTTTGCTATATTAGCAGCAGGAGTGCCACCATATTGGTCAATAATATCCAAGAAGCCAGGATTTCCACCACCAGGATTGGTCAATGCTAGTGCAAATGAATCTCGCTCAAATTGACGTTCTGCTTGAAACATCTCTTTTACTGCTTCTTGCTGCTTCGGCTTTTTGTAAAAATTATTGTATGCGAAAAGACCTCCAAAAATTAGTACCGCCAATAGAAGTCCTCCTAATATATAGTTCTGATTCTTCTCAAAGAAATCGGTGGCTTGGTCACGTGCTTCGACAATGTCAACCAACGTTTCTTCTTCTTGTCTTTTTTGCTTCTTCTTTCTCTTTGCCATTGTGTAAATTTCTTGTTTGTCACAAAAGTGGCGCAAAGATAAGTACTTTGGTTAAATGACCAATAAACTCGCTTAGAAAGTTTTAGGAGTTATGAGTTATGAGTGATAAGT
>JAHDCQ010000188.1 GCA_020629845.1 Saprospiraceae bacterium
TTTTTAGACACACAACAAACTTTGCTGCATGAAGAATATTGACACTAGAACAACATATTTGGCTGGATTCCGCTATGTATTACTACCTAGTCTAGTAATACTATTACTTATGGCTTGTATGCGCCAAGAAACAGCCGCCCCACCACAGGCGAAAGACATTACATTTCAAGCAGAAAAACAAGCTATTGTAACTGCTGCCAATGGTTACGCCCTGCGCTTTCAGGAAGATGGCAACATCTACATGCAAACCCCCAATGACATAGAAGACTGGAAGTTTAGAATAGGTGGCGCAGAACAATCAGCTATCAAAGTAGATGATTGGAGCGAGAATGAATTATGGTATAGAAATGTATATCCAGATATAGACCTCCGCTTTTATGATGAAGGTAATGGCAATGCAGGCTACGACTTCATGGTGAAAGCAGGTGGTGCGCCTGAACAAATCTGCCTCGCGCTTGAGGGCAAACAAACACCACGCCTTTCCGCAACAGGAGAGCTTATTTTACCAACCGAAAAAGGAGAAATTCGACACTCTACGCCTTTTGCTTACCAAGAAATAAAAGGGAAAAAGCAAGTAGTCACCAGCAAGTTTACGCTTAATGATGGCTGTCTCGGCTTTGAACTTGGTGACTACGATAAAAACTATGATTTAGTCATTAACTAATAGATTCCATTCATTGCATATTGAATGAAATCTATCTAGTACTAATGTAATTGTTGATTAAGCGCAACGTACGCTCTCGAGGCGTACGGGGCGATTTTAATCTTATTTACATAGCAAAAGCCGATTAGCATGTACACTTCTACATATACAAATTCATTTTCTTTGAAAGGCATGAGTATTCTCTTGCTTTTTTCGTGTTTTATCAATCCTAGTTTTGCCATTCCTTTGGATGAAACCATTGTGAGTTGCAATACCACTTTTCACGATGATGGTGGCGCAGAATATCCTTATCTAGAGGATGGCTCTGGCGGACAATTAGTAGATACTTATACGATATGTCCTGACGATCCAAGCACACAAGTGGCATTGGTGAGTTTCAATGAGTTTGACGTAGCAATAGGCGATGTTTTGACAGCTTATGATGGCTTGGTGGTGGATGCTGCCTATCAATTTCATGCGGCAGTAAGTGGTTCTGGTACAGGAGCTTCGGTTTCGGACGCGCCAGGTGGTGGCTGGGTACAAGCGAGCTGTGAAAATGAAAGTGGTTGTGTCACACTCATATTTGAACGCACGAATGACAATATAAAAGGACATGGTTTTGAGGTAGATGTACGCTGCATGACCCGCGATATTGTCTTGGAATGCCCCAATAACGCCCTTTCCTATGAAATCGCTTGCGAAGAAGGTATTACGGTAGTAGAAGTAGCCGTGCCAAACCTCCAAATTTGTGGCGAAGTAGGAATATGGAAGATAATTACAGATTGTGAAATAGAAGGCTTGCCGCTATCTGTAAGCTCCGACCAATCAACGATTGCAGGTACTTTTCCCATTGGGCAGCATATTATTCGTTTTCAGAGTGTGGATTATCCCAATATGATTTGCGAAGCAGTAGTACATGTGGATGCCTTAGCAATGGCTTGTGAAAATGAAGTGTATTTCTCCCTCACAGGTGACTGTACGTTGACCTTAAAACCTGAAATTTTACTAGAAGATTTTTGTGATAATGAGGCGTACGAGTATGAACTTTCCATCCAAAATATCTGGGACTTAGGCGGGCTTTCCATCACTTCGGAGGGCTTTTATGTAGTCAGTTTAGATGAGGTAAATTGCGAACATCCCATTCGCGTACAAGTACAGCGCAGCTATCGCAATGCTTGTAATACGCAAGAAGTGATGGATAATTGCTATGTGGATGTCTACGTGCAGGACATTATAGCCCCTTATTTTACAGGCGAGTTATTGGATGAATATGACGTATATTGCCCACAGGATAATGAATATGTAGTAGACTCCTTGAATACCTTAGCCAATACTACTCAAGCAACTCAGCTTTATCTAGCAAGTGGTATCGAGCTAGAGCTACGGGATATACATGCTACTTTTGGTAATAATATTCTGGATAATTGCGACAATTGGACATACATCGCTTCTGACTGGCAAGTGCTATATGTAGATTGTAGAGATGATAGTTTCGGTGGTTTCGACCCCGATGGCAACGGCATTGCAGATGATGTACTTTGGGACATCATGCAGGTAGAATTTGATGATCCTTCGACCTTTAAGAAATATTTCCGAACGATACAAGTTGCAGATCAATGTGGCAATCTATCCAATCAGGTGGTGCAATGTATCAATGTAATTCAGCCTGATATTGTCGCGCCAGTATTGGATATTGACTTACCTTGCGGTACGGATATTCACCCTAGTGCGCTCTATGCAGCTTGGGCAGATGGTACACATCCTGAATTTGCGACCTATCTTCCCAATTACGACCCTACACCCTTAGAAGTAAATCTAGGCGATTTGGATTTGGCAGGCTTAGAAGACATGCTATTCACGAATGATAGTGGTGATGAAATTCCTGCGGTGGTAGAGCATTCTGCTTGTGGCTACGCCATTTCTTGGGACGATACCGAAGAAATAGCCGCCTGTGGCAATGGCTATAAAGTCTTCCGCGATTGGACGATTTATAATTGGTGCGATGGACACTTGGAATATATTGATGTCATTCCGCAGGTCATAAAAGTTTCGGATACCAGCGCGCCAGTATTAACAGGTAAAATTGATTATACACTCGGTAGCAGCCATATTGTAGATGAATGTGTGGCAGCTATTACCTTTTTCTACCCCGAACTAGAAGAAGATTGCTCCTCACAAACCTACGTATCTATCCGCATGGGCGAAGAGGAACGCACGTTTGAGCAGGACTATTTAGAATTTCATAATGTCAGTATTGGCGAAAGTGTGATTTGTGAAATTACAGCTTGGGATGAATGTGGCAATACGAGCATCGTGCAAGACACCATTTTTGTAGATGACCACACGCCACCAATTGCGATTTGTGAACAATTCCACACCATAGCACTTGGGCATGATTGCACCACCGAAGTAGAAGCAATAGTATTCGATGATGGTAGTTATGATAACTGTGGTGGGGTCATCTTCACAGTAGCGCGCCTTGATGCCGATAGTGATGGAGACGGTTATCCAGAAGCAGAAGACTTTAAACCTTATGTCACTTTTACCCCCGATGATTTGCCTACTTGCGAGGATAATCGGGTGAGTGTGGTGCTACAGGTAGAGGACGCTGCTGGCAACAGAAATGCCTGTGTAGTGATGGCAGAATTGCAAGATCAATTGCCACCTACTGCGCTCCCTATTTACATCCAATTGGCTTGTGATGAACCCCTTGCTGATGAACTTTTAGACATCCGCGACCATATCGAAGATAATCGTTTGCAACGCTGGGCAATTAGCGAAATTCTACTCGAAAATCGCTTGAGTAATTCGGACTTGTGGCAGGATAATTGCGGCACGAATTCGCTAGAAGTGGTATCGCTTGATTTTTCAGATTTTGAAGGCAATTGCAAGTCGGGAGTTATGTATTTTGAGTATCAATTACAGGATTTTTGTGGCAATATTTCTTCCCTAAATGAAGGACGTGTAGAAATTATGCTAGAACACGATTGGGCGATGCGCTTTCCTGAAGATAAGGAATTTTTCTGTGGGCAAGCGGATGGGCCAAACTTACTCGCGCCTTCCGATTTGAGCGATATTTTGACGAACAATGGCTGCGATTCTTGGGCGTTGAGTGTAGAAGATGAACGCTTTGTAGGCGAAGACGGCGCGTGTTATGAAATTGTCCGAAATTACAAACTGATTAATTGGTGTACTTGGAACCCATCGCATACCGAAGTCGCGGTGGTGGAGCGTCCGAGTCGCTTCATAGATGAGGATAGAACGATTGCCTTACATTATCAAGACGAGGATTTGGACGGCATAAATGATATTGATGACCTCGATGATGCCGATGCGGATATTTATAATACTACAGCATTGGGTGGCGATGCTGACTTTGTTTTATTAGACTATGGCGATGCTCCTTATGCCGATGTTACCGTATACGATGCCATTTCCGAATTCACAGGCCTGGGCGAAACCTATGTGAGCGCGCAAGCCTACGGAAACCTCGTCTATCGGCAGCGTATTCGAGTATACGACACGGGCAGACCGACGCTGCAACTGATGGGTAGCACGACGCATTTTTGTAGTGAAGAAAATGATATAGAAGAGGATTGTCTGGCTAAAGTAGATTTGACTTTCCAAATAGAAGATGCTTGTACTCATCCTGACTTTCTGGATGTACAGTACCAAATTAAAGTATTCAATGGCGCAGCTACTAATGACTTTTTTGGAGAATTGATTTCATTGGGCGATGGACAATATCAAATTACAGGTGATTATCCATTGAGTAGCAATGGCGTAGCCACCGACCACACTTTTGTGATAAGTATCAATGATGCTTGTGGTAATGAAGTGTCGCAAGAAATTCCCGTACAGATAAATGATTGTACACCTCCAACCGTCTACTGCGTATTCGGACTAAGTGCTGATTTAGACACGAATGGCGAAGTGGAACTTTGGGCGACCGATTTCGATGCGGGTAGTTTTGATAATTGCACCCCTAAGGCGCAACTTCGTTTCTCCTTTGACGATCCTCGTACGGGCAGCTTTATGCCAAATCGTACATTTCGTTGCGAAGACGGAGAGATTGGAACAGTGCCCGTCCGCCTATGGGTACAAGACCTTGCAGGGAATGTGAGTATGTGCGAGACATTTGTAGTAACGCAAACCAATTCAGGCGACGAAAACTGTGCCACGACGAATGCTGAAAATGCAATGCTTTCTGGGCTTATCCGTACAGAAGGCAATGAAGCTATTGAAGGCGTAGAAGTGAGTCTTTCAGGCGCGTTGTACGATGACAAGATGACGGGAAATAGTGGCTACTATGCCTTTTCTGATATTGATTTTGACCATGATTATACCATCGCGCCTTTCAAGAATGATGAACCGCTTAATGGTGTTTCCACCTTCGATTTGGTGCTGATGAGCAGTCATATTTTGGGTGTAGAGCCGCTCGATTCGCCTTACAAACTCCTAGCAGCCGACATCAATGGTTCGGGCTCTATCACGACTTTTGATATGGTACAATTGCGCCAATTGATTTTAAATTTAGAAGAAGATTTCAGAAATAATACCTCATGGCGATTTATACCTGCCAATTATGAATTCATTGATCCAGAAAATCCCTGGGCGGGCTTCATTCCAGAAGTAATGAGTTTCAATAACTTAGCAGAACCTTACTTAAATGCGGATTTTATTGGCATAAAAGTAGGCGATCTCAATGGCACAGCACAAGCCAATGACTTAGCTAATGTGGAAGGTAGAACGTCTGTTGGTACACTCGCCTTTGAGCTACCGAATACACAATTAGCATCGGGCAATAGCTATGAAATTCCCGTTCGGCTAAGCGACATGGCACAAATTAAGGGCTATCAATTTAGTTTGTCCTATGATACCAAAGCGATAGAAGTAGTAGGTATTCAGGATGGGATTGCGAAAGCGGAGCATTTTGGTTTTCCAAAAGAAGGCATTGTTACCACTAGTTGGAATGGTACTGCTGCAGGCAACGAACCGCTATTCTATTTACAAATTCAGGCAAAAGTAGATGCTACCCTAAGCGAAGTATTGGCTATCCAAGATTCGCCTACCAAAGCAGAAGCCTATACGAAACACACTACTTTACTTAGCCCCACTTTGTCGTTTAGTAAACAAGTACGGCAAGCCATGCTCTACCCGAATGAGCCGAATCCATTTGAGCAGCAAACTACTATTAGTTTCTACTTGCCCGAAACGACATCTGCTAGTCTAGAAGTCATAGACCTGACAGGGCGACGGCTTATTTATCAAGCTGCTATTTATGAAAGTGGGCAACATCAAGTACTATTGGACTTAAGCAGTATCAAGGAAACAGGGGTGTTATATTATCGCTTGAGTACACCGCATTTTACGCAGGCGCGTAAAATGGTGCGCTTGTAGAAGTGGTTAGATGACAAGCGGTATTAGCACGCAATTATTCTAGCTTTGTATAGAATTGGATAATTGCGTGCCACATATCTCTAAGGAACGCTAAACCTATCCACTTACTAAGAAAACTCCACCACTTCTAACTTCCCTAATTCATTCAATAAGCCACTCACATAGCCCTGTGTGATGTGTGCTTTACTTTTATACGCCTCATCTTCCATCAATAAAGTGTGCAGTTTCGGCAAATGATAAAAAGGTACACCTGGATAGAGGTGGTGCTCCAAGTGAAAGCCTACATTGTGTGGTGCAAGGATAAATTCCTCTATCAACCTTGGGCGCACCGTGCGAGTAGAAGTGAGTAAATGATCATAAGCCAATTCCCCGAAATGTTCTGCTACACTGCGAATATATTGGAACATAAAAAGCGTAGACAAAAACGGTACGATCCAGAAGAGGAGAAAATACAACCAACTACTTGTAAGTGTCAAAATAATGGACACGGATACATAGAACACCAGACGGGTGTAGTCTTTTTTAGGCTGATTATATTTCTTTCCACCTGCACTAAATCGCTTAAATAAAGCAAAGGCATCTTTTGCCCCACGTATCAAAAATAGGTACGAAAAGACCGTCAATAAAAACTCCTGTTTGGTTTTTGGGAAGGTATACTCTTGCGTTGGTAATTTGGCAGCCCAATCGGGATCATTTTCCGAATTTAAGTGCCGATGATGCCGCAAGTGGTTTTGGCGATAATTGGTGATGGTCGTAAATATGGGATAGGTGATGAAAATATCCGTGAGTAAATCATTCCATTTTTGATTTTTGAGAAAGCTAAAATGCGTTGCATCATGCATCAAAATAGCGAGTGCATGCATTCTGCCGCCAATAATTACAACGGCTATAAAGTACGTGAGTGGATTAAAAAATTGAATACACCAATAAATGACTCCAAAAATCACCACCCAATCAAACAACATCGCTCCTGCATGACGATAAGCATTGGTTTTAGATAGGGCTTGTAAGTCTTTAGGGTTCAATTTCAAATCTAAATCGTTGGCATTATTTTGTGCTTTCATGACTTTTTTGTTCAAAGAATTAAAAATAGATTTTGAAGCAAATGGAACAGAAAATCCGCTCCATCCGCTTCCCTTTTTACGTAAGTACTCAATGAGTGAATAATTATAGATTCTAATTCGCTCATTCAGTCATTTAAATATTGGTTCTCCGACAAATCCCGTGACGAAGCCGAAGGAAAAGCAATCCCAACACTATTAATAAGACGTTTTTGTGCTTGCTTTTCCTTCGTCCACGGAATTTGTCGGAGAACGTAAATATTCACTCATTTTTCACACCGCAACTGCTTGAGCGCGAGCAGGCTTTCTTTTCATCATTACTCTAGCCATTTCTCTAGCTTCTAGTTGTTTCAGAAAGGTGTAGATATGATCGTACCATTGTAAAAAACCTGAGCGCAACCAAATACTTTGCATATACTCGCGCTGGAAAACAGCACCCTGTGTTTGTAGTACTGCGGAGGTGGCTTCATCCGTGACAATAGGAATTGAGCCTAGCGCAAAATCGCTATAAGTAGATTGTGCAACTTGATTCATCAGTTGTACCAACTCCAAGCGTGTAGCTGCTGCCACTCCGCTTTTGATGATGTAGTAGGCGCGATTTTCTAAGAAGCTGAAATTGATACCCATTGGTGCGCGATTGGCTATTACACTAGCTAGTATTTCATGGCTTGCTGCATGCTTAATGACATAGATTTCTCTAGCGCGGTTTAGTCCATTCGCTTGATATTGCTGACCAATATTGGAAAGTTCAATATCATCTTGATCGAGTTCCTCGCCCCTTACAAATACTGGACTATATTCTGTTTTTACAAAATCTATAAATGCTGTATGCTCTGCACGAACGCGCTCTATACTAAATTTACCAGCATAGGAAGGCGCAATAGACTTTAAGGGCATGTGCAAATACTGGAATTTTCTCAAAAAAGCTTTGCGTTCACCTAAGTCATCGAACATACTTGCGAAAATGCGATAGGCGTAGCGATTGTTAGGTCGAAACCAATTTTGACTCGCTTGTATGTCATCATCCTCGAAAGCTACTTCCGCAGCATATTGTGCCGCCAACATTACTTTCAGCGATTGGGCAGGTTTGCCCGTAGAGACCAAGTGCTGTGCAAAAAAGCTACGACTACTTTGTTTCCAAAATGTGATGGATGCAAAATGCTTCGCATGAGCTGGGTCTGCTGAATTTACCACCCAAAGCAAAGGATTCTTATTCGCTAACATCTGCGTCCAATTTTGTCGGATATTGTCAAAAAATGGAGCTAATAATTTCTTCTTGGCAGGGTAAATAAATCCAATGGATTCATATTTTTCAAACAAACGCTTAGTATCCAACTCGTTGATTTGAACATCGAACTTCCGTGAAAGCGTGGCTTTCAAATTGCTTGTTTCCATAATGCGTTTTTTTAAATGGTATGCTTAATATGACTCGTCGCTACACGCTTACTGTGGCAGAATCAGTTACAGATGCGTATATTTTTTGACTATATTTTACTAATTTTTCCTTATCTATCGTTATCCCAATTCCATGTCCAGCAATAGGTTCGGCTATTCCTCGCGCCCCAAAAGTGAGGGTTTGTTTTGCTATATCATCTTCCATAAAGAAGGTAGCATAAGAGCCTTCTAGTGCTATCAATTCGTGTTGCTGTGCAAATAATCGCCCAACTGCACTTAGGATAGCTGTTTCCCCGACATTGCATCCTAGTTGGCACTTGATACCGTTGGCTTGAGCTAAGGCATGTATTCGAGCAGTTGCCAATGCACCGCCCATTTTTGAAAGCTTTAAATTGAAGCGTAGCTTAGGTGCAGCTATGGCATTACAGTAAAATACAACTTGTTCGATAGAACAGACCGACTCATCAAGCATGATAGGCGTATTTACTGCTTCACTTAGCTTCGGCAACTGATGTAATGCTGCTACAGATAGCGGTTCTTCTATGCTTTCAATATTGTATTGCTCAAAAGTCTTTACGCGCTCCAACGCTTGTGCCAATGACCATGCACGATTGGCATCCAAACGAATAACTACTTTATCACCTAGTTCTTTTCGCAGCAATGCCAAATATTGTTCATCTCGCTCATGCCCCACTTTCAATTTGATTTGTTGGAAGTCGAGGCTTTTTATGAGTTGTATCCACTTACTCATTTTTTCAAGTGGCAGAAAAGGCAATACTGCCGAATAAGTAGGCGTAAAATTATTGTTATTTTTAAAGCTATTGGAGAGGGAACAAGCATTTTCTTGCCCCCAAATATCCAATAATGCCATTTCGATAGCTGCTGCAAGCGCAGGGAGTTGGTACTCATTTTGCACCCTACGCACTATGCGTTCAATCTCATTCAGGTTATTAATATCTAGTGCTGCTAGAGGCTCTAAAATCGTATGAGCCGCTTGTGCTATAGTTGCTATATTTTCCCCTGTCACATAACTCCTAGCTGCGCCTTCTCCATAGCCCACGTGTCCATCTAGTGTTTGCACTTCAAGCACTATAGAATCCGAATAGCTCCGTTTTTTAAGGTTGTGGTCAATAGAGGTGTTGAATGGAATATTGACTTGATATAAATTAATTGCTCTTGTTTTCATTTGATGTTTTTAAGCTGTCTTGTTTTTCTTTTTCCTTTTATTGCATAATGTCAAATAAGGTGACCCTAACTTTTTTAAATTCCTCTTTACATCCGCAAAAATGTGTGTTTATTAGTCTATTTTTTAGAGCGAAAAAACCAAAGTTTAGAAAACAGGTATTTTTACTTGTTTCTCCTTTAGCTTAGTTCAAAGATGTAGGAATTCAAGCTTTTTGAAAAGTGATTTTTCCCGAAAGCATGGGTTTTAGTTTCCGAACATGCACTTTCATCTTCCAAAGGAAAAACTGCTATCATTTATCGGTCTCCACCTTTTCTCACACTTGCTCGTATGAGTGCTGTTTTCGATTACAAATATGAAGACATGTCAGCTAAGAAGCTATCAGAATTTTGAACAACCAAAATCCTTTGTGAAGGACAGAAATACTTTGTGAAGTGTAAAATGATAGACATTGAGACTGGGAGTTTTGGTCTAAAAAACGGAAGGCAGAGGATTTGCTTCTACCTTCCATGAGTTGGATTTATAGGGAATTAAAAAAAAACTGAACCGCACCACTAATACGCAATTCAATAGAAGCTGTTTTAAAACCTACGGTATGTACACAAATGGAAAATCAATCCCAGAGGGATGAAATAATGATACCAATGAATATACTATAATCATGTCGTTCCGATAGGACTTTTTAGACCATTTCATTGGTGTGTCTTGTCCTAAAATAGCCTTACACCAAACGCGTAAAAATGCTAGGACAAAGAAAACGGGTTAAGAAGTATAATCGTTATTCTAACAGTTTAAGGGATTTTGTAAAAAATAACCTACCACTAGGATTAAATACTAATCAGGACAT
>JAHDCQ010000189.1 GCA_020629845.1 Saprospiraceae bacterium
CGCCGGATACGTTAATCCCGCCTTGTGCCGAAACAGTAAATGATATTAGACAGCATGCTAATATCATCATTCCTGTTTTGCTCAGGCGGCTCAACCACTCTCGTGGAATGCTTGTAAAATTCGCCTTTTTCATAAGATAAAACCTGGTTTAAATTAGAAAATGAGAAGTTTAGGTATAAAAAACAAAATTAAATCCAAGTTGAAAACTCTGAGATTTGCTTACACCTTTAAAGTGTAGGTACAGCATCACCAAGTCTTAGTTAGTATGGAAAGTAAAATTTAATAAAAAAATGTATGCTTGTTTGAAAGGAATTCTTCGTGAAAGAACAGACTTACTCTAACAAGACTCACGTACTTTACTACCAAAAAAAACATGCTGATAACATACTCTATGTTGCAAAAATAAACTTCTTTTCAAAAAAACCTTTATGTAAAGGCATTTTTTTAGAAAAGATTTTCATTTTTTTATATTTATTGAAGAGGGGTGACATAAGTAGGCTAGTCAATTTCAACATCTGTACTCTATAAATCTACCTACTTTAACTTTGACTTTGCAAGTATATGTAAATATTTCAAATTTTTCCAATATAATTTAAAGGAGAAACTTGCTTCAACTCTGCTTTCACTTGATTATCAATGGATAAGCCATCAATAAAGTCATGAATTATTTTCTGATTTATCACATTTTTTCCTCTTGTTAGTTCTTTTAAGGCTTCATAAGGACGTTCGTATCCCTCTCTACGTAGAATGTTTTGAATAGCCTCTGCCACAACCATCCAATTGTTTTCTAAATCTTGACGTAAGCTAGACTCATGAAGTAACAATTTGCCCAAACCTTTAACAATTGCTTGAAAAGCGATTATGGTATGCGCAAATGGCACACCTAAGTTTCGCAAAACGGTGCTATCAGTCAAATCACGTTGCAGGCGAGAAATAGGGAGTTTAGCGGCTAAATGTTGAAATAATGCATTGGCAATACCAAGGTTTCCTTCTGCATTTTCAAAGTCAATCGGATTCACTTTGTGCGGCATAGCCGAAGACCCTACTTCTCCTTTTACTACTTGTTGCTTGAAATAATCCATTGAAATATACGTCCAAATATCCCGACATAAATCAATCAGAATAGTATTGATACGCATGCAGGCTTGCAGTAATGCAGCAAGATTGTCATAGTGTTCGATCTGTGTAGTTGGGTACGAACGCTCTAGACCGAGGTAGTTTTGCACAAAACGCTCTGCAAAATTATGCCAGTCATACATTGGATATGTTACATAATGGGCATTCATATTCCCAGTTGCACCACCAAATTTGGCAGAATACGGTACGGTTTTTAGTTGATTGGACTGCACCTCTAAGCGTTTCACAAATACTTGAAGTTCCTTACCAACTGTAGTAGGAGAAGCTGCCTGCCCATGTGTTCGAGCTAGCATCGGAATCTGTTTCCACTTTTCCGCGCGATTGCTTAATTTAGCTAAAAGTGCTGCTAAGGCTGGATGATAAACCGTTTCCATCGCTTCTTTAAGGGATAAGGGTATAGCTGTATTATTAATATCTTGAGAGGTAAGGGCGAAATGTACGAATTCTTTATATTCTCCGAGTCCGACTGTTTCGAGTTTATCCTTTAAATAATACTCTACGGCTTTCACATCGTGATTGGTCGTTCGTTCGGTTGTTTTTATTTGTTCAGCATCCGTAAGTCTAAATGTCTCCCAATCAGTAGCCAAATGTTCAAGTTTGGCGCGGTCAATGGTTTGCAGTTGAGGGATTCCTTCATCATAGAGTGCTATTAGGTATTGAATCTCCACCCATACGCGGTACTTTATCAAAGCAAATTCAGAGAAATAATCAACTAGTGCCTTGGTTTTTGAAGCGTAGCGTCCATCAACGGGAGAAATAGCAGTTAACATATATATATGTAGCGTTTTTATAATTTGCAGACTTGTGCAGAAATAAGAATCTGTATATGAAATTTAGGATTGTGTACAAAGTAAGTTCGTAATTTATACTGCTTCTTTTGTCCCTATTTTCACTTTGGAACTAGTCACTTATCTAGATAAACTCCTATTTCCAAAGCAAAAATAAGAACAAAACTAGCTACTCTAAATTTACGAACTTATTTCATACACAATCCTTAGATTTTTTATTTCTGAACAAGTCTTGTGAATGGAATGCGAAGTTACGACTCTGGAAGCAATACATACGAGCATTTGGGCAAAACTTCATTGGTTCTACACTTATACCCGTTCATACTTAGGGATTGCGCAAAAACAACTTTCTATTTTATGCTGACTCTTTTCTTCTTTAACTTCGTTAAAAACACTCGCCGTAACCGTGCTATGCCTACGTTTTTTGCCTTGTTAAAGAAAAAAATAATTCACCCTAAAATCAGAAACTTATTCTTGCGCAATCCCTTAGAATTTAGCATTATTCTGGAATGCTTTTTTCCTTATGTTTCGTTATTTTTCGTTGCCAGCCGAGAGGATGTCAAAGAAAAACACCTCACCTTAGAAAAAATCGGTATTCCAGCTTAATACCAATTCTAAGTATGAACGGGTATTATTTTCATTAAAAGCCTACCACTCCATAAACAATCAAAAAAAATGACCAACCTTTTAAATAATCCGTCGTAAGATAAGAATGAGTCGAAGTTAACTCATCAAAATGACAAAACAGGGATTATTCTACCTTCGGGACATACACTTCTTAGCATCCCTAATTAAGAAAATTATAAAATGAAAATTCAATCTAAAGCACTACTGGTACTACTTGCACTTTTTACTACCACCATAAGCTATGCTCAAATTGACTCGCTTATTCCGCCTTCGCACAATAACCTAGGTGCTAAGGTACTATTCACGAACTATGGCATTCCAAATGGGGTGGACAGTCTTCGTATAACAAATGGTCTAGAAGTGCTTTATATAAGAAATGTTACCCCATATATCAATTTTGCATTGCCTATACGTGCAGGCGTAGCTCACCTACCTGAACGCGTAAATAATGAAAACTATCTCGGTGCAGATGGTTTGCTACAAGTCAATTTTGTACCAAATGACCGCAAGGTAGTTCCTTATATTTTTGCTGGAGGTGGTGTGATGTTGGAAAACATGGATACTACCAATTTTCAATTGCCTGCAGGACTTGGGTTTAACTTTAAGGTAGGTGATAACTCTTTCTTAAACCTTCAAGGCGAATATCGTTATTCGCTTTCTGAACAGCGTAGTAATATCCAGGCTGGCATTGGTTATATTTATCGTTTTGGCAAATCGAAAGTGGACACGGATAATGATGGTGTTCCTGATGAAGAAGACCAGTGTCCTGATGCTATCGGCTCAGTAGAATTGGCAGGTTGTCCTGATGGTGATGGCGACGGTATTGCAGATGATGTGGATGTGTGTCCAACAGAAGCAGGCTTAGAAGCACTAGGCGGCTGCCCTGATACAGATGGTGATGGTTTGGCAGATAGAGTAGACGAATGCCCCAATGAAGTAGGTAGTAAAACCGCCAATGGTTGCCCCGATGCAGACGGCGACGGCATAGCAGATAGTGAAGATCAATGCCCCGACGCGGTAGGTAATTTGCGCGGTTGCCCAGACCGAGACAAAGATGGCATTGCAGATAAAGACGATGATTGCCCAGATGATGCAGGTGAACTAGAAACAAATGGCTGTCCGAATGCTGATACAGACGGCGATGGCGTGAATGATTTAGATGATAAATGCCCAACACAAGCAGGTACTGTAGCTGCAATGGGCTGCCCAGATATTGATGGTGATGGCTTCGGTGACGATGATGATAAATGCCCTGACTTAGCAGGACCGTTCGATGGCTGCCCTGATAGCGATGGCGATGGTATTGATGACTCCAGCGACCGTTGCCCAAGACAAGCAGGTTCTTCCTCTAATGGCGGCTGTCCTGAAACACGCGTCCAAACGGGCACTGTAACGGGAACCGTAACCAAAGTAGAAACCGATATTGCTTCATCTGACCTTGATGTACTGCGCTACGTAATGCAAAACATCCAGTTTGAGTCAGGCGGCGCGCGTGTACGTACGCACCTGAAGCCACTCCTAGCCGATGTAGCAGAAATAATGCGCCGTTATCCTGATTATAATCTTCGTATTAGCGGACATACGGATAATGTAGGAAATCCTGATAGTAATTTAGAACTATCACGCAAGCGAGCAGCCTCCTGCTTCAAGCATGTAGTACGCAACGGCATTTCGCCAAGTCGCATTACTTACGAAGGCTATGGCGATACACGCCCTGTGGCAGATAATAGCAGCTCATCGGGTCGCAAGCAGAACCGTAGGGTTGAATTTGAATTATACAGACGATATTAGAACATCAATCGTGAAAATAAGAGTCGGGTGCTTGTATGAGCATTCGGCTTTTTTTATGGGAAGTTTTTTTACTAAAATGTCGAAATCAATGGCAGCAGAAAGTAGAAATAGATTCGATTTTCTATTAAACGCGAAGCAAGAAAATTGTATCAAAATGGTAATGGATTATTTCGAAGAGGTAAATTTTAAAATTGAGTTTATGGACGAAATTGTAGAACTGTCCAATTCAAGTAGTCCCAAATTTATCTTAAAATATGTCGAAGAGGAATTAATAGTTAGAAAAAACACCGTAAATGAAGAAGAGAAGAAGCTAACAAGAGAATTCAAGTGCTATCCAGCAAGACTTGCAAGTAGGTTTTAACGATTTAGATGAAGTCTTAACTGAATACGCTACTTTGTTTCAGATTCAAGAAATATTATTGTCAAACCTCAATGGTATCATTGTTTTGAGATGGAATGGTGAAATAATTGAATAATACTTCTCTGCACCTACATACCATCTAGAAAGGCTGTTATGAGACCTATCCACCATTTAGTATGCTACTAGCCTTAATTTTTTACATCCCTCCGAAAAAGTATTCCCTAAAAATATCATAACTTCGCTGCTCGTCGTTCTTATCTACCTAAATTGTATTGGCTCATCATCATCAGATATAAAATCTTATACAATATGCGTATAACAAGCACTATCTTAGGACTTTTGCTCCCGTTTTTCCTATTAGCGCAAACTGCTTTTAGCGAAAAAATCAGTCCCGAATTACAAGCACAGCTACAAGTAGCTGTGGATAGCTATCATCCGATTTTTATCGTATTGGAAGAACAAGTAGATGTTGATAAATGGCAACGACAACTCCAAAACGAAAGCGATAATAAAGACGCACTAGAACAGCAATTGCTCCTAGAATTAGCAGCACTCGCAGACCAAACTCAAGCCCCACTCCTAACACGCCTTCGCGCTATGAAAGGCATTGCTCAAGAAAGTACCGTTTCGCTTTGGATAAGCAATATCATACAGGCTAAAGCTCAAGCAAGTGCTATTAAAGCAATTAGCCAATGGACGGAAGTGGCATCTATTGCGCTCATCGAGCAGCCTAAAAGATTTGATGTGACGGTAGAAGAATGCGACCCTCAGAGTCCTAGTGGCGTAGTGCGCGATTTGAGGACAATCAATGCACATAAACTCTGGGAAATGGGCTACACAGGCTACGGTACCAAAGTACTAGTAGTAGATAGCGGCACAAATAGTGAACACATAGCTCTAAGTCCGAATTATTGGGGGCATAATGTACCCCATCGGGAAGCTTGGACAGGCAATGAACGCCCTGCCACTTGCGACGACCACGGGACACTCGTAACAGGTGTTTCTGTAGGTATTGACCGCTGTGCGAATGACACCATAGGCGTAGCACCAAATGCGCGTTGGATGGCTTCGCCTATTGATTTTGGAGAATGCCTTTTAAGTCAAGGTGCTTTGACGGCTATACAGGTATTTCAATGGGCTATCAACCCTGATAATGACACCGATACGACGGATGACCGCCCTGATGTAATCAATAATTCGTGGGGAAATACAAATGCAAGTTGCGATAGGCTCTACGAAAATTCACTCACCATATTGGAAGCCTTGAACGTAGCGGTAATATGGGCAGCAGGGAATTCAGGTAATGATGGCGATAGAAGTATTTATGGTACTCAAAATATAAATAGAACACTAGTAAATACCTTCACAGTAGGCAATGTGGACGGTAGTAGTCTTGTCATTACGGATGATTCCAGTAGAGGTCCTTCTTATTGTACAGGAGCAAATAACAGCTTACGCATTAAGCCAGAGGTGGTAGCACCAGGGCGAAACGTTCGTACTACCAATGCTGATGGAGAATATGATGTGGTGAGTGGCACTTCGTTTTCGTCGCCACATGTAGCAGGCGCGCTTTTATTGCTCCGAGAAGCCTTTCCTGAAGTAAGTGCAGAAGACTTGAAACTCGCGCTCTACTTTTCTGCACGCGACTTAGGGGCAGAAGGCGAAGATAACGCCTATGGCATGGGACTTATTGATGTACTAGCTGCCTATAACTATCTCGTAAATGTAGGTAATACACCAACTCCCCCAATGAGTTCCGCGAATGATGTGCTTATGGTGGACATCAATACGCAACGTGAAATATTTTGTAGAGGTGAAGTAGCGGTAGAGGTTTCCTTTGAAAATGCGGGTACAAGCCCGCTCCAATCTTTAGATATTGAGTATTTTCTAAATGGTGAGGAAGCTAACGCAGTAAATACGACTTGGTCAGGCAATCTAGCTAAAGACGATCTTGCTATCTACAACTTAGTAAATTTAGAAAATCTAACGCCAGGCGAACACGAACTAACAATTACCATCAGCAATCCGAATGGGCAAAGTGATGTGCGTTCGCTAAATAATGTGATGAAACATTATATCCAAATAGCAGATTTGGACTATGTAGATGCTACAATTAGCCCACAGTACGGTGCAAGTGTCTGTAGCAATGGAAGTGTGGTTTTACAAAGCAATACACAGCTTACTGAAGGTCAAACACTTGTATGGTACGACCGCCCTAATAATTCGCCCTCTATAAATCTAGGAAAACTTGGCGAAGGGTCTGTTTTTGTGTCTGACCCGCTTACTGAAAATACGACTTTCTATGCAGATATTATCACTAGCAGTGTTGTAGGACAAAGCGAACCTACTAGCAATTCTACCTCTAGCGCAGCAGAATTGGGGATTGAGTTTGAGGTGCTACAGCCACTAACCTTATTTTCTGTAAAAGTTTTTGCGGAAGAAAGTGGAGGAAGTATTTTTAAACTGCAAGATGAACTAGGTAACTCACTAGGCACAGAAATAGTATCGCTAAGTGTAGGAGAAAATACCGTAGATATAGGACGCAGTTTAGAACCTGGTGTTTACTCTATTGTCTTATCTCCATCAGCTAGTACTAAAAAATTACGCATCAGTAATGAAGCCGATTTCCCTTATGAAATACCAGGTATTATTCGCTTAAATAGTTCTAGGTCTGCCTCAGGCAATACCACTACCTTACGCTATTTTTACTTCTATGATTTTGAAGTACAAACCCTACACGCTTGTGGTAGAACGCCTATAAATGTAATGGTAAACAATCAAACAGCTCCTAGCGCAGGCTTCACCTCTTCGGCAGAAGTAGTGGCATTGGGAGATGCTGTTAGCTTTATGAATACAGGCAATAGCAGCTTGGATCAATATTGGGACTTTGGCGACGGTACGCAAAGCACTACCAACAATCCTTCGCATACCTATGCTGCAACCGGTAGCTATATAGTGACGCTAACTGTAACAGACGGAGCAGGCTGTGCAGATGCCGCACAACGAATAATTGAAGTGCAACCCACTACTGCAACCGAGGATATAGTGGATGAAAATGAGGTAACAATTTTCCCAAATCCTACGAGCGAGCATGTCTTTATACAGACCCGCCGCGCACGCCAAATTACTGTAGAAATGACTGATCTTTTTGGTCGCAGAATGCGCGTAGATAGCAGCAATGCAAATGCTTCAGGCATGATGTTGAATACGCAGCATTTGGCTAATGGTATTTACTACATTATCATTTATATGGACGGTAAAAAAATAGTAAAAAAGCTGGTGAAGGCTTAACGAATATGTCGTAGGTGCGAGAGCAGAGATGAGAGAAAAGAGACTAAACTGTCATACCCAAAATTTGGGTGAATAGTAAATACCAAGCGGTGTGCCGAGCGGTGCTTGCCTGACTGAAACGAGCAGGCACCGTGATGAGCGCAGTAATGTTATGTTTATTTAGGGAATCGGCAAAAAATAACCTACCCGTTTGTCTTGTTCTTTTTTCAGGCAGCTTCGTTGCTCATCAGTTACAGAACCAGCTATGCGCCTTCTTCGCGCCTTACTGCCTGAAAAAATAACGAACCCAAACTATGGGTAGGTTATTTCTTGCCGATTCCCTTAATCGCAAAAAAGTTGTAACTACGTTCTTTGACAAAATTTGCACAAGCAAATGCACTCCATTTACAACGGCTTAATACAGGATGGTAATTACCCCATCGATTTGTGCCACTCAAGCTTATCGTGCGTAAAACCGAACATATCGTACGTTTGCCTTGGGTCAATAATACTCCGAATACCAACAATAGCGCACGACGATATATTTTTCTTGTAAATGCGCTCGAAAATACCGACATTATCTCCGTGAACTCGGGTGGTAGTAACAACATAGATGAATCTTGGTCGAATCAAAAGTATCGTACTAATTATTCGTGTTCACTTTTTCAAATGATTAAAGTCGAGATTAGTTAAAATCAGTACAAGATGTTTAAATATACCAAACACACCCTCAAGAAAATAGAATTGATCCTCGAAGAATCGGGTTATATTATTCGCTATGAAAAAGGTAATTTTCAGAGTGGCTATGCGATAGTACAAGATAAGAAAATTGCTATTGTCAATAAATTTTTTGATACAGAGGCACGTATCAATGTCCTCTTAGATATTTTAGCTACCGTAGAAATCCCCGCTGAAATCTTAAGCGAAAAATCCGCAAAATTCTACAAGCAAATCCAAAAAAATGCTGCCGAAGAAGAATAGATGTATGATGTAACACTAACTGGACTTTTGACATTAACTAACGTTTGAAAACTACAAAACTATTACAGACCTTGTGAAATCACTACAAATCAAAATGTCATGGTGGAACAGTTCTGCAAATCAATATTACAAATAGTAGGTCGCAAAAAAAGAGGAAAAAACTCAGAGATTACAAATAACGAAAAATATAATTTATTCAGCGAAATCTAAACCTGCTTCTTTGATCCTATCTAAAACTATGACGATGAGATTGTCAAAGGTTCCAATAGATGATTTAATGTCCAAATATTAATACTCATGCGGTAGACTTGTATCGCAATACCGATGAGGAGAGTACCGAGTAGTCCCTTCCAAATGGCATGCGCCCAATTATCCTTATAAAACTGTCGGAATGCTAAAATCAAGTAAACGCTTATGATAGTTTGTATAGGAACGACGTAGTAATTATTATCAAATTCTCGAACGATAAGGTCAATTAACTCTGTCCAAAGAACGGCTATCACAAGTACAAAACTAAAATAGTGGATGCTGAAAATGATATGTTTTCCAAAGGCTATTTTTTGTCGCCAATGCAAAAGCGCAGCAATTAATGCAATGATTGGCAACAAGAGAAAGATAAATCCCTTGGCCAAATTGGAAGATTTAGCATCGTACAGCACGGCTACTTCTTCCTGAGAAATGCCTTTAGCAGCTACAATTTCTCGGACTTGTTTCAATACTTCTACACCATCATAATGCTCCACAAAAAACCACTTGGAGGGCGTTCTGAAAATATCAATTTCCGAAAGAAAAATAAAGAAAAAGATATTGGCAAGTATAAATATCTGGAAGGGTTTCATGTAAGGCACTCGTATGCCTCGCTCAAATTCAGAAGTAAGAGCACCTGGCTTAAAGAATAGATAACGCAGTGTCTTGAATAGTTTAGAGTCGAGGTTTGTAATTGCTCCTATCGCTTCTTCAAAAATACGAGACAACCGAAAATCTTTATCTTCCAAGCGTTTCTCCCCGCATTGGTTACAGTATCGCCCCTCAAATGAATTGTCGCAACTTGGGCAGCTATAGATCGTATGTTCTTTTTCGCTTACGATTTTTTATTTGCTTTTGTCATTGCACGAAGTACACGTAAAGCTGCTGTACTATCTTTTTTATCCACAAAAATGTGATCGTGATAGTACCCAGCTACTACATTACAACTTATTTTATTTTCACCCAAAGCGGTTGAAAATGCCGCCGTAAGTCCTATCGCTTCCAATGAGGAATGTACATTTAAGGTAATCCAAGATACTACCATATCATAGTTCAATCCGATAGTATCTGCATCTTTTTTTGATAGCACAATTGATATCCCCTCTTGCTCTTTCATTTCACAAATTACTATTTCTCTTGGAATATTTTTCGTACTTAATACTGAAGAGAAAACATATTCTCCTTCATTAAGTACGGGTTCCATATTGGTTATCAAGGTATTCAAATCTTTCTCAGCCGCCATTTGCTTGTAGCTTTTTTGCAAAGTTCAAAAAATCA
>JAHDCQ010000582.1 GCA_020629845.1 Saprospiraceae bacterium
TGCCGTGCTTTAGTAGCTTGCTCAAAAGCATACCCCATTTGCAACAACTTTGCTTCCTCGAATGCTCGTGCAATGAACGTTAGACCAATCGGTTCGCCAGAGTCTTTATAGCCCATAGGTACAGTCAAGCAAGGATATTTTGCCATTGCTGCATGCCCAGCATTCCAGTTGTTGATGGATAATACGGCATCCAATTGCTGGGCTTGCATAGGCGTTTCAAAAAAATCTCTGGCATCTTTATGAAAACGGGCTTTGAGTGCCGCAAAACCTTCCGCAGAAATATCTTCCGCCACAATGCCTTCAAAGAGCATTTGTCCATAAGGCATTCGAACTAGCGTATCTTTTAGATTGTGCGCCACTATATCTGCGACATTTTGGAAAGGGATGTCTTGATTAGCGTGTTGGGCTAAATAGTTCGGCAAATCCACTTTCATATCTGCATTTAGGAAGCTGAGGAAGCCTTCAAAATTCATTTTACCTGCTTCAAATTCAATAGTTTCCGCACCGAGTTCTTGCAATTGCTGTATCGCTTTTGCATAAATAGGCTCTTCCAAAAACGCTTTATTTACCCCTAATCGTAAGCCTTCGAGTGTGCCTTTTTTCAAATTTTTCCAGTAGCTATCATCTGCTATAGAATGCTCTAAGGTGCTGGTATCCGCTACATCTTCGCCAAGCATAGCGGAAAGTAAAATAGCATTATCGGTGGTGTTTCTAGTCATTGGGCCAGGCGTATCGAGGCTGCTAGAAATAGGTACTATACCCGTGCGACTGAGTAGTCCAATGGTCGGTTTCAAACCCACCACGGAGTTCATACTAGAAGGCGAAAGTATAGAGCCAGAAGTCTCTGTACCTACGGCTGCAACCGCATAATTTGCTGCCATTGTTGCACCGCTACCAGAACTAGACCCTCCCGATTCAAAGATTTTTCTGCCATATGGATTCAAGGTCTGTCCGCCTACTGCACTATAACCTACGGGGCAGCCTCTACAGAAAAAATACGCCCATTCGCTCAGATTGGCTTTGCCCAAAATAATGCCGCCTTTTGCCTTAATACGCTTAGTGATAAAAGCATCGGAGGTTTGGTTATGTAGTAGTGCGTGTGCGCCTGCGGTAGTCGGCATGGCTTCGGTGTTGATATTGTCTTTCAGTAAAATAGGCATTCCATAAATGGGGTGCTGACTCGCGCTTCTTTGCGTATCACACTTACGGGCTTGTGCTACTGCATTGGGATTAATACTAATGATGGAATGGAGTGTTTTATGCCTATCATTTTCAAATGTCAAAATACGATACAAATACCATTGCACGAGGTGTTCGTAGCTCAATTTGCCTGCTTGTATGTGGGCTTGCAGTCTAGGAATGTCTTGCTCCAATATCAAAGGCTTCAATGCTTCATAATCAACTGACGAAAAGCCTGCTAATTGCGGTTTGATGACGGCATTTATCGCATTTCTATTTAGTATTTTGGATTGAATCAGCTTATAGCGCATACGTTCTGTAGGATGCTCGGCATTGGCAGTTATTTCTTCGCTTTCATCGTAGGGTGTCCAAGATGGGAAGCTCGTTGATTCTTGTATTTTTTGATTTTTACACGCCAGCAGCGCGACGAATAGGAGTAAGCAAATGGAATGTCTCATATCCTGTTATTTGAGTATAAA
>JAHDCQ010000190.1 GCA_020629845.1 Saprospiraceae bacterium
CTACAAAGTTAAATTTTATAGCCTAATCTCACGATGGGTAGTAAATAGCTACAAATAATCTTAACATTAATTATTGGTTTTATTTTGATAAGATAAATATTAGTGCTGTACGACTAACGTATGGAAAGGCTTTTCTAGCGGACTTTGAAACTTATTCAAAATTGCTGTAGTAATAGTCAGGAAATAATATATTTATAAAATTACAACTCGATTGTTTTTCCTACTACCATACTATAGTCGCACAGTACTTAAATATTCACCCCTGATTAATATAAACAATCGGCTGCTCCCCCTCCAAAGGATTCAGGTTCAGCAATTCGCTAAATTGCGTATACAAGGCAGGTGCAACTTCCTGAAAGCGTGCTGGAAACACCAAAAAATGGCAAATACTCACCGCCATCGTATCAATAGCGGGCAAGCCAATCCATTCATAGACACTTTCCTTTTTGTAAGTACTGATTTGCGCTAAGGTTTCCCAGATATCATCTCCTAATGTTGGGTAGCGACGATTGGGATTCAGTTGTATCCATGCTTGCACACATTCATGCAGGGCAGTATTATAATATTGCTTCGGTTGCAAAAAGCCGTGCATCAAATGTCGTGCGGAGAAAATAAGCGCGCCATCTTCGGGATGTATCTCGGAGGAGTGCATGTGTTTTGGGTAGCGCGGACTTAAGAAACTGCTGGGATACACCACCAGTTTTTCATAAGGTTCTAACAAAAAATCAGCTTGCCCAAACGTAAGATGTACCGCACTCGCCGCTATCACCAATTGCACTTCTTGCGGCAAACTATCCACGTGCATAGGCATAAACTCATGCGCGTTCGGGAAGAGTGCCATGCGTTGCTCAAAGCGTTGCTTGCCCGCTTCGCCGAGTGCGTTATAGAAAGGCAAACTCTTCGTCAGCCACTCCTTCGTACGTCCATCCAATGTTGGCGGATTTTTCTGATAATACCACCAATCTATCTGCGGACTCATCACATAAGTCACCACCAAACCAACGAACAAGGGGACAGCCATGTAGTTAAAGAGCGCGTTCTCCGTAGCATAGCCCAAATAGAAAAAGAGCATCGCTCCAAAGCCGAAAATAGCGTATAAAATGCGAGTGAGCATGAGGATTGGTATAGGGTAGTTGGTAGAGAGTAGCGGGTAGCTATTTTGCCTTCTACCCTCTACTCTTTACCCTCTACCAGTTTAATGTCTAAAATGCCGCGTTCCTGTCATAACCATTGCCATAGTATTTTTATTGCAGGCATCAATACTCAATTGGTCTTTGATAGAACCGCCGGGCTGAATGACCGCTTTTATGCCCGCCTCATGCGCGATTTCTACACAATCAGGAAAAGGGAAAAAAGCGTCCGAAGCCATGACCGCGCCTTCCAAATTGAAATCAAAATGCTTGGCTTTCGTGATGGCTTGTCGAAGGGCATCCACGCGCGACGTTTGCCCGCAGCCCATACCGAGTAGTTGCTTATCGCGCACCAATGTAATCGTATTTGACTTGAGGTGCTTGGCAACCTTATTGGCGAATAATAAATCGTCAATTTCCTCCATCGTGGGCGTGTGTTCCGTCACGATTCTTAGGTCGTTGGAAACTTCTACTTTTAAGTCGGTATCATGCACCACTACGCCATTGAGAAGGCTCTTAAAGGTCTGCGGCTGTGTATAGAAATCTTTGATGCGAAGCAGTATGCGCTTCTTTTTTCTTTGAAGTAATTCGAGCGCGTCTTGCGTAAAAGCAGGCGCGATGAGGACTTCATAAAAGAGCTTATGAATTTCTTCGGCAGTAGCTAGATTCACAGTCGAATTGCTAATCAAAATACCGCCAAAAGCTGAAACTGGGTCGCCTGCTAGAGCTGCTTTCCAGGCATCTAGCACATTATCGCGGGTAGCAATGCCGCAAGCGTTGGTGTGTTTTAGTACGGCAAAAGTCGGTTCATTATCCTTGAACTCGCGCATAATGCCTACGGCTGCATCTATATCCACGAGATTGTTGTAGGAAATCGGTTTGCCGCCCAATTGCTCAAACATAGCTTCAAAATCGCCATAGAACGCGCCTGTCTGATGCGGATTTTCGCCATAGCGCAGTTCTTGCTTTTTATTCACGCTGGCACGGAAGTCGGAGTCCATAGCCTCGCTGCTGAAGTGCTTGTAGATAGCTACATCATAGTTGGAAGTGACAGCAAAGGCACGATGCGCGAGTTTTTGACGGTCTTCGAGTGTGCTTTCGCCATTTTGTTCGCGCAGCAAAGTTGTGAGCGTTTCGTATTCCTTTTGCGATGGCACAATGACGACATCTTTATAGTTTTTAGCCGCCGCCCGAATCAAGGACACGCCACCAATATCTATTTTTTCGATAATTTGGGCTTCGTCGTCGGTATTGGCTACGGTGTCTTCAAAAGGGTATAAATCCACAATCACCAAGTCCAATTCTGGGATGTCATATTTGCCCAATTCGCGCAAATGTTCCTCCTCACGTCGTGCTAAGATGCCTCCAAACACTTTCGGGTGAAGAGTCTTCACGCGCCCGTCGAGTATGGAAGGATAGCCCGTTTGAGCCTCCACGGTTTCGACGCTTGCACCGAGTCCTTCGATATACTTTTGTGTGCCGCCCGTAGAGTAAATCGTCACGCCGAGCCGACGCAATTCTTCCACGATAGGTTCTAAGCCCTGTTTATGATAGACGGATATTAAAGCTGTATTAATGCGCTTTTTAGACATGGATGAGAATCTTGGTCTTTAGTCTCTAGTCTTTGGTCTTTAGAAAGATATTCCAAAGACTAAAGACTAAACAGCCAAAGACTGGTCAATAAATTTTCACAAAGAAAATAGTATTTTTACGAAAACTCATTTCTTATGACGACATATTTCCAACAAGAAAGTGAACGCCTGTATTACCGAAAACTAACCATCGAAGATATTTCTACTTGGACGGAGTTTTTCGTGGACAATGACCGCATCCATTTTCTAGGGCTCGACCCCACCAAGCCGCCTAAAGAATTAGCGACCCTTTGGATGAATATGCAATTGGAACGCTATGCCGAAGGTAAGCGAGCAATGCTTGCAGCCATTGAGAAAAAAAGCGGCGCATTTATCGGGCAATGCGGGCTTCTGGCTCGTGAGATGGAAGGCAAGCCAGAAGTAGAAATTGCCTATTCCTTGAAGCCCAAATTTTGGAAACAAGGCTATGGCACGGAAATGGCGCAGCAAATGCGGAAATTTGGACGAGAAAATCAGTTAGCCCCTCGTTTTATTTCTATTATTCATAAAGAAAATCACGACTCGATGCACGTAGCAGAAAAGAATGGCATGCAAGTGCTATTTGAAAGTAAATTTATGGGTATGGAGGTGTATGTGTATGGCACGAAAACGCCCTAAACGCCACTTTTTTGTTAATGAATTGGTAATCCCATTTTTTAGAAAAATCGGCTGACTATATTTGATGTATTCATACAAATCACTCGTAAAAATAGAGATATGAAATACATCAAATTAGTCGTTTTAATCCTAATTTGTAGCAACTGTAAAGCGCAAGAAACCATCACGAACACCTTAGTAGAGCGGCGGATAATCTCGGATTTATCTACTGCCCCCATTTATACAAAACTTACGGAAGAGACCGATGGCGTTAGGGAATGGAAGCCAGAATACGCACACTTAGACGATATTGAAATAAGCGGCATCACCTATATGAGCGACGGCTTGAAGGTGAAAGGCTTGTTGATGCAGCCTAAAAAAGCAGGGAAATACCCTTGCATTATTTACAATCGAGGCGGCAATCGGGATTTTGGACAGTTGAGTCTATCGTTTGCCATGTTCCGATTAGGAGGATTGGTGAAAGAAGGCTATGTAGTGATAGCGAGTCAATATCGTGGTAATGATGGCGGTGAAGGACAAGAAGAGTTCGGTGGCAAAGACGTGAATGATGTGCTTGCCTTATTCGACGCGCTAGAAGAAGTAGAAAAAGCAGATACGGATAATATCGGGATGTATGGCTGGAGCAGAGGTGGCATGATGACGTACCTCACATTGCCACGAACGGACAAAATTAAAGCAGCCGTAGTGGGTGGCGCACCTGCGGACAAAACCGTGATAGATAGACCAAGCATGGAACAGCATGTGTACGCGGAACTCATCCCGAACTATTGGGAAAATAAAGAGGAGGAATTAAAGAAACGTTCGGCGGTTTTTTGGGCAGATAAATTTCCGAAAAATGTACCTATCCTAATGCTACATGGCAATGCCGATTGGCGCGTGAAACCTGAAAACAGTCTGAAACTAGCAATGGAATTTGAAAAACATCGCATTCCCTATCGCTTAGTGATGTATGAAGGCGGTGACCATGGTATTAAAGAACACCGCGAAGAAGTAGAGGAGGAAATATTAGCTTGGTTTGATAAATATTTGAAGCAAAATGCGCCCTTGCCAGTTATGGAATATCATGGAAGATAAATACAAATGAAAATAAGCGGTATATCATTAAGTCTGCTTACTTTAGGTACGATTATAACGACCTATTTTGCGTTTGCACAATGGCAAATTGACTATGAACAAGATGCTCAATTTACGATTGCTGCAAAGCAAAAAGGAGCGCATGTATTTAGTAGAATTGATAGTGCCGATTTTGATTTTTTGCATCGTAATAATGTGGAATGGGTTACGCTAGTGTCATGGGGTTTTCAATCGGATTATGATAGCCCAAGCGTTGGACATCATAATGGAGATAGCATAATGATTCAAGCGCATAATGCGAATTGGCTGCGTCGAATAAAGAGCGTTCGGGCAGCGGGTTTTAAGGTCTTTTTAAAACCGCATATTTGGATAAATGCACCTACGGATGGCAAATGGCGTTCGGATATTTTTCCGAAAAATGAAGCAGACTGGAAGCAATGGAGCGAAAACTATCGAGATTTCATTTTGCGCTATGCTACCTTAGCAGAGCAAGCTCAAGCGGAAATGTTTTGTATTGGTACAGAATTTTCAAGATTAAGTATTGAAAAACCTGCGTATTGGCGCGCCCTTATTGAAGAAGTGCGTGCTGTTTATTCAGGAAAAATTACCTATGCCGCCAATTGGTACAAAGAATATGAAAATATCACCTTCTGGGAGGATTTAGATTATCTCGGTATTCAAGCCTATTTCCCACTTGTGGAAGCGGAATACCCAACGGTCGAACAACTTTCAGAAGGCTGGAACAAGTATTTACCCATTATGAAAGCTCTACACAAAAAGCACAAACGCCCTATACTCTTTACCGAAATGGGCTATAAAAGCACTTCCGATAGTGCTATAAGACCCTGGGAATGGATAGATGATGAAGCGGTAAATCAAAGCAAAAGCTTTTCAGCGGAAACACAGTCCAATTGCTATGCTGCTTTTTTCAAGGAGGTTTGGCCAAAAAAGTGGTTTGCAGGGGTGCATATTTGGCAATTTAGAGAGGACTATTTGGAGGATAGCAGAGGACTGAATAATCTGGACTTTATTCCATTAGGTAAGCCTGCCGAGGCAATTATTGCGAAAGGGTTTGAATAAACTATTACAATTTTTTCCAAAAAACCACCTTATCATCGCCTTCGCTCCAAAAATCTCGTATAGTGGCTTCTTTAGTATAGCCAATTTTTTCATAGAATTTTCTAGTCAATTCAAATTCTGGTGTTCCTGATGTATATACAATAAGTACACGGGCTTGCTTTTCGATGAGATGTTGTTCTATCCAATTCATCATGGCAGCACCTATGCCTTTGCCCTGCAAATCATTTCGCACACCAATAGCGTATAAATTATACGTGCCTTCGGTTAGTTTTTCAGGCGCGCAAAAACCAATAGCAATAGGCGTTTCATCCTGAATTTGCGTGAACCAAATATCCTCCGATTCAGGATTGCTGAAGTAATCAGCAGTCATATCCTCCAACATATCAGCAGGAAACAATTCGATGGAATTTAATACTGCTTTTATGGCGTTCAAATCGCTTTTAGCGAGTACTCTTATTTTGTTCATATCGTAAAATTACTCTGCCACCTCCTTTGCATACCAATATTTCACGACCAATTCCATTTCTACAAAAAGTAAAAATAGCGCGAATAATGATAAGCCAATGGTATACACATCCGAAAAGCCAATCAGCGAAATTTGATTGCTAGTACCGAATATGCCCATTGTACTGAGCAAAAAAGCAAGTACCAAAACCAAAGAAGCCGCTACGCCTATCAAAGCATGGCGCAGATGTTTCCGAACGGTTGCTTGTTGCTTCGCTTCCGCTTGCACCGCCCGCATAATACGCTCTTCCATACCAAACGAACCACCTTGTTCTTCCATCGCATCGAATAGGCTGCGAATGCCGTCGTCTTTCTGTGGTGTATTCATATTGTTTCTGAATAAAATTGTTGAAAAAAATGATAAAAACTCTGTCTGCCTCTGTGTAATAGCACCTTCACATTGGAAGCCGAAAAACCCGTTTTCTCCACAATTTCTGCTGCTGATTGTTCTTTCAAATAGTACAATTGTAGCACGAGTGCTTCTTTCGGTTTCATCTTATCTAGTATGCGCGCAATCATTTTACGCTGTTCCTGTCGCTCAAGCTGCTGCATGGCGGTATTTAAGTCCGTCATCAGCGTATCTTGTAGTTCCGTAACGTCCTGATGGATGCTAGTGTTGCGTTTGCCGCGCTTCCGATTGAGGGCTTCATTCGTGACAATGCGATAGAACCAAGAAGAAAATTTAGCCGTCCGCTTAAATTTCCGTAAGCCTTTGAAAGCTTTAATAAAGGCTTCCTGTACTACATCTTCCGCCTCTGCTCTATTTTTGACCACACCTACTGCAATAGAAAAAGCCATGTCCTGATAACTTTCCACAAAATAGCGAAAAGCCTGCACATCTCCTGCTAACACCTTATCTAGGTATTGGTCGTCCATAGTGTTCGATGCAACTGTTGGACTGCTCAATGTGCGTTTTAGCCTATGTTGGATAGAGATAGCGATTTAATTTAAATTTTTAGCCGTAAGATAAATATTTTTTAAAAGCTCTGTTCGGCTTCCTTCGTTACTATTCTGCATGGCAATCACTCCTATTTTTAAGCTAGGACTAAAATACATGCCTGCTTGTATTCCAGGGTCATCGCCACCGTGTCCCCAAAGATCTTCAAATCCTGTATATGACCAGCCTAAGCCCTGTTTTTCATTACCATCCAATTGAGGAGAAAGCATCTTTCTAATGGTTGCTGCTTCTAATATTTTAGCGTTCATAAATTGCCCATCATTTAAAATGGCAATTAAGAATTTACTTAAATCTTTAGGAGAAGACCTTAAAAGTCCGTCTGGATAATTTGGAAAGCTATATAGACAAGTGGTGAGGTAATAATCTAACTTTGTTTGGTCGAAATTGCTTACGAGTTGCAGTATGTTATCGTCATCTTTTACAAAATCTATGGTTTCAGCAGAAATGAAAAGGCTTGGTTTGGCATGAAGGTTGGTGTCTATTTCATTTAAGAACCATCCTGTATGGTGCATACCTAAAGGCGAAAATATGTTGTCTTTACAAAATTGATTGAAGGGTACTCCCGATACTTCTTCAACAATAAGTCCTAACACACCATATCCAATATTGGAGTATGCCCTTTCTGTGCCTGGCTTAGTTTGAGCAAAATTTTCATTTTGACTGTAAAATTTTCCATTGGGCGACAAGTATTCTAAAAGCCAATCTTTTAGCGGCATTTCTGTTTCTCCACATTGATAGCTTTCTTCATATGCTTTGCCATCGCTAATAGAAGATGTATGTGTTAATAATTGCTGTATCGTAATGGAATCCTTAGGATAATTCGGGTTGTTAACATCAAAGTTTAGATAAGTACTAATATCCCGATTTAAATCTATTTGATTTTTTTCCCACAATTGCATAATAGCTGTTGCTGTGAATACTTTTGATACAGATCCAATATTTAGTATATGTTCATTGGTCATAGCGTCTTTTGTTTCAATATTGGCATATCCGTATGAATTAAGCCACGCAATACTATCTCCTTTGATAATAGCTCCGCTTAAGCCAGAGACATGCTTATCCTTCATTCTATTTTTAATAAAGGAATCAAGTTCTTCTATTGAATAATCCGCTGAAGAACAAGCATTTAAAATAAAAAAACACAAGGGGACTAAAAAAATCAGGTGTATGGATATAGGTTTCATTTTTGTAATTTAATTGAGCTCGACTTTGGTTAATAGCAAAAGACCAAAGTCGAGCTTAGATGGAGCATCAAAGTTTTGCCCCAACAATCGGTGCGATTTCAAATTTTTGTAATACTTTCATATCGGGAGGCAGTGCTTAAATTTCCTCCTGATATTCGCGCTCATACTCAGGTGCTGGTTTTCGCTCATAGAAGTTGTTTTGTTCATGTCCTTGTGCCAACTTGCGTTCCACAAAGAAAGAAGCTACCAAACTGCCACCACCAAAAAGCATAATCATAGCGGGGTAGATGGTTTGGTCGTTCATAGCCATGTCAATGAAATATGCTACAAGCATCCCCATACCTGCGCCAAAAATAAGCATCCCTAGTTTTACACCTATAAAATTGGGCATCCAACGGAAGCGACGATTATCTGCATATAACATGCCTTTTTCTATCATCGCCATCCGTTCGGTATGTCGTGCTTTCAGAAAAAAGAAAAGGGTGCCGCCTATCGTTAAAAAAAGTATGGATGCTACTGTACCTGGTCCCATAACTAATGATATCTAGATTAGATAGTGCTGATTTAAGAATTTGAGTATGCGAAAATCTCACATCTAATGAATGAATAAATACGATTTACACCCCTAAGATGTCCGTTGCCGAATTTAGGTTACAGAAAGCGAAAAGAAATTTTTACTTTTGGCAACGAACAGAGGTTTTTTGGTTTTTCATATCTAAAGACTAAAGACCAAAAGCTTGCAAAGCAAGTGCGCTAAAGACAAAAAAACATACTTCATGCAGCAATATAGAACCGTAAATGGCATTTTGTACGAACGAAAACTCCTAGAGGCCGCAGATAAAATGATGGGAGTCCGTAGTAAAAACGGAATTTCACTTCGAGAAGCAAAACGCTTATATGTCATCGCTTTGGATCATGGTTTCGTGACGGAAATTGAGCGACGGACATTAGAACATATTCTAGGAAATTATAAAATGGATGATGATGCGAAAGTTTGGCTAGGCGGACGCATCGGACAAGAAACACCTATGCAACGAGCAATAAAACGCACCATTCGAGAAGCCGCAGATTATCCAAATTTGCAATGGGTAATTGATGATGCCGAAGTAGATGCACAGCAAGCCATGAATGCAGAAGTACCTTTTCTAAATGCGCTTTTTGAAGTGTTGCATAGTTTTTTGCATCAGATGGAAAGTTCTTACTCGCCACGCGATATTCTGTCGGAGGAAATGGGCTTAGATTTGGAAGACCGCGAACTTATCACTGCTTACATGCGCGAAAAAATAGATGCAGGTACCATTTATCTTTTCCCACGTGACCATAAGTTGGCGATTTCTAAAGGCGAATTTCCTTTCCAAATGCAAGACTTCACCAATGACTTTAAGGAATATTGGATGTTCGGTTTAAAAATGCCTGACTTACCAAATTATGAATTTACAGGCTATGTCAATCGAGAAGATGCTCACGATACTTACAATGAAGGTTGGGCAATCGGTGGGCAGCCTGCCTAATAGCATGATTTTTATAGTATTAGGTATCAGGTACTAGGTATTAAGTAGAACAAGACGCTTCGTACCTAATACTTAATACCTAGTACCTAATACCAATTAATATGAAATCTACTATCGCACTTCCATTCATGTTGGTGTTGTTCATAAGCACGGCATTCGCACAAGAAGTTGAAATTCCTAAAATAGATTGGGCTGGTTTGCAAAAGACGAAGCCCTGGGAAGCGACCGAACAATGGAAACCAGTGCCTGAAAAAGTGACACCAGGCTTTATTACAGCGCCGCCATCAGATGCCATAGTCCTATTTGATGGCTCCAATTTGGAGGCTTGGCAGAAACCTAAATACAGCTATGGTGCGCGCATGGATGAGGTGACGGCAATTATAGCAGCACGTGCAAAACAACAGGAGTATTCCGAGGCAGAATGGCTGGTGAAAGATGGCGCAATGATAGTGAAACCTGGTGGTGGCCCGATAGAGACGAAGCAAGCGTTCGGCGATATACAATTACATATCGAGTGGTTAGCCCCTGCAACAGAAGGCAAAGAAGGGCAAGGCTATAGCAATAGTGGCGTTTTCTTGATGGGCTTATATGAAATTCAAGTACTCAATTCCTACGAAAATAAAACCTACCCGAACGGGCAAGCAGGTGCGATGTATAAGCAGCATATTCCATTGGTGAATGCTTCGCG
>JAHDCQ010000191.1:0-7908 GCA_020629845.1 Saprospiraceae bacterium
AATCTTACAGCGCTCAACATTGTTGAGATGCTAGAGGTGGTGTCCAAAGTCTAATGATACACTAGAGTAAAAAAATCGCTCATCTCCAAAATAGGATGAAGTGAATTTGTAACTGCCGAGCGGCACACTTTGCTTCACCTGCGCGTCCTGTACCAAGCACCGCTTGGTATTTACTATTCGCTCGATTTTGGGCATGAACAAAAAAACTGCTATGATAGAAGACTTCATCTACGAACAATCTCCCAATCGGCAAGCGATATTGCAGCACCTACACCATCTGTTAGCAGAAGAATTGAACTTGCTGCCTAAAATTCGCTATCGCGTACCGTTTTATTATCAAAACTCGTGGATTTGCTACCTCAATCCTGTGAAAGGCGATGCGATTGAGTTGGTCTTTCTGCGTGGGCAAGAATTGTCTAATAGTCAGGGCATATTGGATAAGAAAAAACGGAAGCAAGTGAGTGGTATTACGATAAGCGATGTGGAAAGCATACCGCTAGAGGCGATTTATGAAATCTTGCAAGAGGCTTTGGTATTGGATGAAACGGTGCCGTATTCGGTAAAGCGGAAATGAAAATGGAAAGCCATCGTGGCTTTCCATTTTGTGTTGTTATTTCACCAATTGCACATTTACTGCGCTTGGTCCTTTTGGGCCAATTTCGACCTCAAAAATGACTGAATCGCGCTCCTGCAATTGTACGGATGTATTATTGGCATGTACAAAAATACTATCCTTGGTAGCACTATCAATGATGAAGCCATAGCCTTTTTCTTCATTAAAAAACTTGACTTTACCTCGACGAATAGCATCCTCGGGATTATCACTTCTAGTTGGTACACCAAGCTGAATATCTTCTGCCTTGATGACTTTCTTCTTGCTTGGGTCGGGTTTTTCTTTCGTAAGGTTACCATTTTCATCTACATAAGACAACATATCCTCGAAACTTACCTTGCCGCGTTCTTCCTTTTCGAGTTTACGTTGCTGCCGACGTTCTAGTTTTTCCTGCTTCTTTTTCCTGCGTTTTTTTTCTTTCTCTTTCTTTGAAAACGATTCCTGTGATTTTCCCATACTTGTTTTTTAATTCGCAAATGACCGACTACTTTATGGTCGGAGAATAATGATATAAATAGACATAGGAATAGAGGCGTACATACGCTACCGTTCCTACACTTGAAGGACAAAAACCATCCAATAAATAGCTGGAGAATGAAATTTATAAGTAGTCTTAATTCGACAAGAAGCACAAAAGTACGGCTTTTTTAGCACAAATGCTTGCTCCGTCTAAATGAGTCAATATTTAATGACTGAATGAGCGAATGGAAAATCATTGTCAATTTTAAATTGTCAATTCACTTAGCTAGCCAACTCAAACCCAAACAAAGGCTCTGAACAGCTATTCCCCAAGCACCGCCATACACTTGCATATTACCAAAGAACTGCAAACCCGCGTACACAATGATAAGTAATACTAAAATCATCATAATAGAAGCGGTGATAGGCGGATAAGCAGCTTTATCTAAGCGACGCAATATCAGTAAATGACTGAGTCCATAAAAAATCATAAACACGCCCATTGTAAAGCTAAAGCCTTGCCAAAGCTGCCAGACACTAACATCTCCTTGCCCTTCTAGAGGAATAGTTTGGTGAAGCATTGCTTCTATTTCTGGTGTTATCAATTCCTGATAATGCACGATCAAATGCACTACGCCAATTAAGACAAAGGTTATGCTATTGAGTCCGTATAATATTTTTGCTAATCGATTCATAATTGTATCGTTTATGTATTTCTTTGATACAAAGTTCGGACTAGCTGCTGCTGCGCGCATTGACTTGGGTTAAGAAGGTACTAATTTCGCTGCACTTTGTTCTAGCTGCACGTCTTGTACCAAGCACCGCGTGGTAGTTACTTTTTATACAATTCCACCTTTTGCGTATTATGGAAGGTAATAATATAAAAACTACGCGGCGGCAAAATCGTAGCTTCGAATAGCACTTCGCCACTTGCTTTATCTACTTCCAACACTTTGCCATATTCCTTGCCTGCAAAAGAAATAGAGCCTGGCGAAAATAATACATGCTCGGTAGCGGCATCATAAATGACATTGGAAGTGACTTGACTATGTATGTCGCCTCGGCGTTCTTTGCCGTATTGCCATATCTGCTGCACCGTACGGTTCGCTTCATCTATCTGAAACTCTACGCCTCTGCTGTATGTCGGCACACCATTGTAATTACGATTTTCACCATTATCGAAGACCATCAGGTTGCCATTGGGCATTAAGAAAGGCGAGTGCTGATACCAATTCCATTCAAAATCGGGGTGGTTTTCTGCGCCATCTAAAACGGCAGTTTCTTCGATAGCATCGCCATTAGCATCAAGGGGCTGGAGTAAATATTGTTGCAAATCCTGCCCATTGCCAGCCGTTGCCCAATCGCGGTGCGGTGCGAGTATCCATACGACTTCATTGTTGGCGGTAAGTTTTACAGTACCTTGCGTTCTGCCCGATACGATAATGCAATCGTCGCTTTCGCTATAGGCCAAGCCATTGGCATGAAACCAATCTATTTCTGTATCGGCGCGTCCTGTCTGCCAAGCACGGCGTTGGTCGTCGAGGGATTCGGTCAAGTCCCAAAGATTTGCAATTTCGCCCGTGTTGCGGTCTATTTCGAGTATTACGTCTTCTAAAGTGGGTTTAGAAAAATCGTTTACCGTAGCCAAGAAGTTACCATTTGGTTTTTCAATTACGGTGTGGTGGAAGCCATAGCCGTGTAGCGGCCACTTATTTAGCACTTCGCCCAATAAATTGATTTCGTAGAGTGTGCCGCTATTGTTATTACCAAAAATAAGGTTGCCATTTCGGAGCTGCTGCATGCCATAGTCACAGAAAAGTCCATCGAGTTCGGGATGCCCTCTATAATTTACATACCAACGAATATCGCCAAACTCATCGAACATAAAAGGACGTTGCGGAAAAGGCGAACTGATATAGCCCAAATAATTGACTAGATTCCAACCCGACATGAGCGTGCCTGTGGCGGGCGTATTCACCTCTATTTCGGGCATATCTGCCAGCAAGACATTGGTTTGAATGGTGAGACTTTCTGTATTCAATGCATTGCCAGCAGCATCTAAAAAAATCAGTTCTACCTGATTTTCATAATCTGGATAAAGCCCTAATACGGGCAGTTCAAAATTATCGCTTGCGGGAAAATCTTGCACTACATCCGAATCCGCGCCATGTTGCCCTACTACGCGTAGGCGAACAGCAGTGCTTTCACTGGTACTAAATCGCACTTCCGCACTAAGGGGCGCATGTCCGCTAGGATTGAGTTCTACTTGTATATCATTGACTTTAATATCAGCACTACTGATAGGGTCTTCTTTACAAGCCACAAAAAAGAGGAACAGACTTATATAAAGGAGCAAATGTGTATTTTTCATTTTTTTGTCTTTATGTGCTGTACAAAGATACGGGATAATCAAGTTATAAATAGAAATACAAACAACCTTGTGACAAGTCATTGAATTATGCTTAACTCAACAACTACAATAATACTCTTATTTCTCTGCTTATTGGCTTGTACTTCTCCAAATATGCAAGAGTTGGATGTCCCTTATTTTGTTAAACTTCGAGTAGATAAGGACGGTACAGCTCCCTATGCCTATCAAGATTCTTTAGCTATTTATCAAGCTATAAAAACAAAACACATTTCCAATCCAAGTCCTTATTTTAGCTACCTTGCCAACCTACAGTGTGCTACTATGAGTGTTGATTCTACTGCTATTCGTAGCTTAGTTGAACGCTCAATACAAGCAGATAGTATCACTTTTTGCAAGGAGCTTATTCGACCAGCTTATGACTACTTATTAGAGGGTAGACCACATCGCCGCTACGCTATCCCTTACATATTAGACTTCGATTTTGATTATTTTTTTGAGTTGAAAAAAGCCTGTATTACCTGTTGTACCAGTAGTATGCCCGAAGAAACTCTTCAGGAAGAATACGTCGATTTATATATGGGGTATATAAAAATTCGAGATCAATGGCATCGAATCCCAAGTCGGCAAAGCAATAGAGCAAAGATGTTGCAGCTCGATGCGGAAAATCGCCAACTATTAGATAAGCTTTTCAAGCAGCGTCCACTACCCTCCAAGACCGCGCTACGTTCGTTACTCTTCACCTTCATTCTACATTCTGAAGACTGTGATTGGACAGAGCGATGGCTCAAAAAATATATGGCAAACTATCGCGGCTATAAAAACTATAAAGACAACTTACAGCATTTTCTCTGGCGTAGTAGTTGCACAAACGATACTTACAAGCAACTAATAGCAGATGAGATAGCAGGTTTATGATGTAATTTGGTAGCACCTACTTTTGTGGTAATAGAAGATTATTTGCGAACGAAACACCAGTTTCCAAAATGCAATTGTTATTTTTACAAATCACTTAAGCAGAACACGCGAATCCATGACAGCAATAGCAACACTTCAACAGTCTTTCACTTTGCCCTGTGGCGTAACGATACCCAACCGCATTGTAAAATCAGCGATGAGCGAAAATAATGCCGATGAAGGTGGACGACCTTCGGAGCGCATCATCAAGCTCTACGAAACTTGGGGGAAAGGCGAAACGGGCATCCTCATTTCAGGCAATGTGATGGTGGATTCCCACGCATTGGGAGAAGAAGGAAATGTGATTGTAGAAGATGAACGCTACTTGGCGGAACTCAGTCGTTGGGCGGAGGCAGCACAAGCACATGGGTCGCATCTTTGGATGCAAATCAATCACCCAGGGCGACAAGCACCAAGTTTCAACAAAGAGGTGGTGAGTCCATCGGATGTAGAACTACCAATGCCTGGTCTGAAAGGCATGTTCAGGAAACCGCGACCACTTAGCGAAGCCGAAATTTGGGAACTTATCGAAGCGTTCGGACGAACGGCACTCCTAGCTAAAAAAGCGGGTTGGAAAGGCGTGCAGATTCATGGCGCACATGGCTATTTGGTGAGTCAATTCCTATCGCCACGCACCAATCTTCGTACCGACCAATGGGGCGGCAGCATCGAAAATCGAGCGCGTTTTGCACTAGAGATTTATCGCAATATGCGCGCTAAAGTAGGGGCAGGTTTTCCGATTGGCATCAAAATCAATTCTGCTGATTTTCAGCGCGGCGCATTTACCGAAGAAGAATCGCTGCAAGTCATCCGAATGCTGGCAGATGAAGGCATGGATATGATAGAAGTGTCGGGCGGCACCTATGAGCGCGCCGCTATGATGGGCCGTTCCCAGAAGCGCAGCACGCAAGAGCGCGAGGCCTATTTTGCAGAATTCATCGTGAAAGCACGAGCCGTGACCAACGCTCCACTACTGCTCACAGGCGGCTTCCGCACCGTAGAGGTAATGGCAAAAGCCATTGAAAATAAGGAACTGGACTTCATCGGTATTGCGCGTCCGTTTGCGATTTACCCCTATTTGACCAAAGAAATTTTAGCAGGAAAAATCACCGAAACGCGAAGTGGTAATGTGAATACAGGCATCAAAGCCATAGATCGCATTGGCTTTATGGACATTGCATGGCATACCGAAAATATGAGACGCATGGGACTCGGCAAAAAACCAAAACCGAACTTGAGTCCATTGCGGGTATTTATGAAATTTGCTTGGGAAAATCGGAAGAATATGGGCTAGAAACTATTTCACCAACTCATAATTCCGATACTCCCCAATCCGATAGCCCGTCCGTGCCTCTAGCCAGCGCGAAAAGCGTTCTTTCATGGAAAGGCTTTGCTTGGTCGGGTCAAAAGCAAAGCCCCAATTCATACGCTCAATGCGCGGCTGCATCACCTTTGGGTGCGTACCTGTGAAAGGGCGTAGAGAATCAATCTTGGAATAGTCAAAATCAGTAAGGGCGGGAATGTTGGTTTCCATCCAAGCGTCATCGTGCCAGAGTTTATTGAAGTTGCGTTGCTTGAGTTGCTGTTGCTGTGGATGCTTCACCCAACCATAATGATGCACATGAGCATCTATGGCAGCGACGCGGAGTTTTTGCCCTGCTTTTCGGAAACCTTGTGCGTCCTTGTAGGAGCGAATACGCGCATCCTTCCGCACTATCCGCACTTCATGTCGGTACCAATTGCGCGAGTCACCTATATAACTATATGAGCCATAAAAATGCCGATATTTGAACAGCAAGCCCTCTACCCTATCATCCGCTAAGTGCTGTTGCATGGCAGTCCGTATAGCAGGATAATCTTGCTCATGCAGCACTTCGTCGCCTTGTATATAGATGCACCAATCGGTATTCTCGCTGATGGCATCGAAGGCTTTATCGGTTTCGAGGGCAAGTACGTGTCCGCCTTCACGTAGGCTATCGTCCCAGATAGTTTCTATGACACGCACTTTTTCAGGCGCGATGCTTCGCACCAGTTCCAAAGTCGCATCTTCGGACTGCCCGACTGCTACCACCACTTCATCGCATAGTGGCAGTATGGAGCGAATCGCTTCTACAATGGGATAGTCGTATAAGATGGCATTGCGAATGAAGGTGAAGCCTGTTATTTTCATGGAAGTGGTGTGATCTTGTTGTTTTTCCGTTTCTAAATGTAAGCTAATGTACATATTTACATCAACACCCCATTCTTCGCTTCCACTTTTGGTGACAAATCCGTTTCGCCTAGCATCTCTCTTAGGTCTATTTCTATCGCTCTGCAAAGCTCGACTTTAGCCAACAGCTAATTGCCAATGGTTAAAGTCGAGAAAATTACAGTCGCTTTTTTCTGGTGGCCTCAAAAGAATGAGTAAAAATCTGGCCTGATTCCCAAAATAGATAAGGGTTTTCTGTCCATTTTATCCTAAATTTGACAATCATGTAGTTTTTACCTAGCAACAAATCCTAATATTGCTTGTTTTATCGTTGCTTAAGCAAATTCATATAAGTAGAAAATAATCAATATAGCAATGGCAGAAAATCAGTCGTTTTGGTACTTAGAAAATATTGATGTTACAAATGTATTTTGCCCCACTAAGATGAGTCATGCACAGGATTCACAAGTACATCGAACGTTCAAGAAAGGGGAATATATATATATGCCACAGGAGCATGCCGATAAGATTTACTTTATCAATGAGGGGCAAGTGAAAATAGGTGCTTATGGCGATTCGGGTAAGGAAATCACGAAAGCGATTTTGTCTAAGGGCGAGGTGTTTGGTGAATTAGCCATATTGGGTGATGGTAAACGTCGTGATTTTGCAGTAGCTTTGGATAATACGGATACTTGTATCATTACCAAAACTGAAATGAATGCCCTACTCCGTGAGCGTAGTGATTTAATGATTTACCTCATGCAAGTAATGGGTTCGCGTAAGTTGGATATGGAACGTCGTTTGGAATCGCTGGTATTTAAGGATTCGCGGACACGCATTATAGAGTTTTTGAAAAATCTAGCCGATAAAAAAGGACAACGCGTAGGCTATGAAACGGTAGTGCGACGCTTTATGACACACCAAGAAATAGCCAACATCACCGCTACCTCTCGACAAACGGTAACTACGGTATTAAATGAACTACGGACGAAAAATATTCTGACCTTCAATCGCCGTCGCCTACTGATACGTGATATGGATTTGCTCACGAAAGAAGCAGGCGTGGCAGCATAAGACTACTTCTATTTATCCGCTACAAACGTATTGCCCCGATTCTATTTTTCCCTAAATCAACTTGTAAAAGCTACTTTTTGATGTATCTTTAGAAGCTAAAGAATAAAATGATGGCTATATCCACAGTACAAGCCTCCATAAGTACTGGTGAAAACGCACCACAAACCCGCATCAGTTGGGAAGAATTTCAGCGCGACTACCTCAGCCGCGAAGATGGCTATGACTACGAATGGCTAGACGGTATAGTAG
>JAHDCQ010000191.1:8008-10303 GCA_020629845.1 Saprospiraceae bacterium
TTCGCAAGAATGTACATGCATTATTTCACAGTTTCTAAACCTAAACTTTCCTACCTTCGTCGGGTTTTTAGAATATTCTCTTTCATAAAACACCTAAGTCGTGAAATACAGCCTGACGAGTCTGCTACTCTTCCTTTCCCTGCTATTAGTCGCGCAAATAGATGAGCGTGAAAATCAACAAAGATATAGCCTCCGTATTCAGCGAGCCATAGATGATATTCAATTGGATGGCGTGGTAGAAGAAGCAACTTGGCAAGCAGCAGATGTGGCTACTGATTTCTGGCAAAAAACACCCCGCGATGATGTGAAAGCCGTTCTTCGTACCGAGATGCGCATGAGCTACGACGATAATTTTCTTTACGTAGCAGGCGTGTGCTATGATAGTACCAACCACGTCATTCCAACCCTCAAGCGCGATGAATTTTGGGGTGGCGATGGCTTCGGAGTAGTATTGGATCCGCTCAATGAAGCAAGTTCGGGTTTTATGTTCTGTAGCAATCCTTATGGCGTACAGACGGAAGTATTGCTAGGCGGCGGCACAGGTCCTGAACACTACAACGAACAGTGGGACAATCGCTGGTTTGTAGAAGCTAAAATATACGATGATCGCTGGACAGTAGAAATGGCCATTCCATTCAAAAGTCTGCGCTACGAAGCAGGGCGCACCACTTGGGGTGTAAATTTCTTCCGAAACGACAAAAAGAACAATCGGCAGGATGTGTGGGCGCAAGTGCCTATTCAGTTTTGGTTCATTGACATGGGCTATACCGGACGTTTAGAGTGGGATGAAGCTCCGAAACGCACCAATGGCAATATGGCATTTGTACCTTATGTAAATGCCTCTTCTTTTCAAGATTTTGAAGCCAATGAAGCTGCCGACAACAGCCTCAATGTGGGCGGAGACGCGAAAATCGCCTTAAGCCCTTCGCTCAATTTAGACCTAACGGTTAATCCTGATTTTTCGCAAGTAGAGGTAGATCAGCAAGTCACCAACTTGACGCGCTTTAGCATTTTTCTCCCCGAACGCCGCACCTTCTTTGTAGAAAATAGCGATATTTTTACCCAAATGGGCTTTCCAGGTGTGCAACCCTTTTTCTCGCGTCGTATTGGATTAGCTTCGGATGGAAGTGCTGTACCTATTGCTTTTGGGGCGCGACTGACAGGCAACGCTACGGGTACTACGCGCGTGGGTTTGCTCAATGTGCAGACACGAGAAACGGACAACCAATTGGCGCAAAACTATACGGCTGCTGCGGTCACGCAACGCGTCTTTAAGCGGTCGCGGGTGCAAGGGATGTTTATCAACCGGCAAGCATTTGAGGAGGGCGATATGAGTAGCACGGACTATGGGCGCAATGCGAGTTTGAAGTTCAACTACCTAAGTTCGGATGGAACAGTAGAGTTTTGGACAGGCGCACATTCGTCTATGAAACATGGGATTAAGAGCGATAATTATTTTTTTGAAAATGGCGTAGCCTATTCCAGCAAGCGATTCACGACGCTTTTCAATCATGCTTATGTAGGTACGAATTATTTTGCAGATGTCGGCTTCATCAATTGGCTGGAAAATTATGATGCTGTGCGCGATACGAGCATCCGTTTGGGCTATCATCTTTTTTATTTGCCGCTTACTTTTCGATTTATTCCCGAAAATTCGAGCTATCTCAATCAGCACTCTATCAATACAGAAAGCCTGCTATTTATTGACCCTAAAGGAAAATTTGTAGAAAATTCTAATAGCGTACGCTACCGAATGGGATTCAAAAACAGCAGCGAATTCGGCATTGGTCTAGAAAATACCACAACCGACCTGCGTTTTCCTTTTAGCTTTACGGACGGTGAGCCACTCCCTGTGGGTCGCTATACTTATAATCGCATTGGTATAGGCTATGAATCGGACAATCGCAAAGCCATACAAGTAGAGGCAGACGCGAGTGTAGGCAAGTTCTATAATGGTAATCTCACTTCTGCGAATATCGGCTTGCGCTATTTGCGCCAACCCTGGGGCAATTTTGGCTTCCGAATAGAATATAATCAACTCGATTTTCCTGAACCCTATGGCTCTACTACGCTTTGGGCATTTAGTCCGCGTATCGAGATTAGTTTCAACCGCAATTTATTCTGGACGACTTTTTTACAATACAACACCCAAGCGGATAATTTCAATATCAATAGTCGCATCCAATGGCGATTCGCCCCTATGTCCGATTTGTTTCTAGTATATACGGATAATTACGCGATTGAAACTTTTGGAAAAAAGAATCGAGCTTTGGTGCTAAAGGTGAATTATTGGTT
>JAHDCQ010000192.1 GCA_020629845.1 Saprospiraceae bacterium
TAAATCCATTCATCAATTTTCTTTTTGATGATATTTGGATACTTTTCTACTCGAATCAAATAGTATTCAGGAAAAATGTTTTTATCCACGAAGTGAATGACGGGCTGCCCATTTAGGACTTGTTCTTCTCGGCGTTTGATAATGAGGGGTTTGCCATCGTTCATGCCGATAAATTCGGTTTTGCCATGATATAGATAATCCTCACCGCGCCCAAGATTGAAAAATAGCACGCTTACCGAAATGACTTTGTGAATATTGCGATAGGCATTGCCAAGACCAACATGCTCTATGATGGATTTGCTAGTGCCAAAGAGTAGGCGTTCGAGATAGTCGCTTTCGCGGGTGGTTTGTACTTCGATGATGATTTTTCGTCCTTTGCTATCCTTTACAAGCAAGTCTACACGATTGAATTTATCGTCTTCCTCTAGCTGTCCACCTTCTTCGCTCAGTAGCTCAATAATGTGCAAATCTTCTTCCTCTAGCAAAGCTCCGAGGAAGCCTTCTAGTACATCAAAATTTGCTTTATCGCGTAGCAAATATTTTATCGCCCAGTCGAAGCGAATCAGTTTTTTTGATTGTTCGTGCATGAAAGTGGTTTATTTACAAACAAAGATAAGGGTTTTCGATAGCAATTCAATTATCTTTGCACTATGAGTCAAACGATAGTGCAGCAGGATATACGCAAACTTTCCTTAGAAGATTTGCAACAATTCTTTATCGGTATCGGCGAAAAGCCCTTCCGAGCCAAACAAGTGTATGAGTGGCTGTGGAAAAAAGGTGTACTGGACTTCGAGCAAATGACGAATCTCTCCAAAAAACAACGCGAAGCTTTAGTACAACATTTCGTCATCAATGGCATTGCGATAGATAAAGTGCAGCACAGCATGGATGGTACGATTAAATCGCGTTTCCGCCTGCACGACGGACACCTGATAGAATCGGTGCTGATACCTGTACCGATGGATAATCGCTATACGGTTTGTGTATCTTCGCAAGTGGGCTGTAGCTTGACTTGTTCCTTCTGTGCTACGGGGCGTATGAAGCGCGTTCGCAACCTTGATGCTGCCGAAATTTATGACCAAGTAACACTCGTCAATCAGCAAAACTTAGAGCGTTACAATCATCCGCTTACCAATATCGTGTATATGGGGATGGGCGAACCGCTGTTGGCTTATCGGCCGATGATGCAAAGTATTGAGCATATCACCTCACCGAAAGGTTTGGGGATGTCGCCGCGACGTATCACGGTGAGCACAGCGGGCATTGCGAAAATGATTCATAAGCTGGCAGATGATGAAGTGCGCTTCAATCTCGCGCTTTCACTCCACGCAGCAGATGATGCAAAGCGAAATGAGATAATGCCCATCAATGAACAGAACAATCTCGCGGTGCTGATGGAGTCGCTGAAGCATTTTTATCGCGTGACTAAGAACCGTATTAGCTACGAATATATTACCTTCCAAAACTTCAATGACTCGATAGAAGATGCGAAAAAGCTAGTAAAATTGTGTCGAAGCTTTCCTGTTCGCGTCAACATTATCGAATATAATCCTATTGGTGGCACTACGCTTGAGAAATCGGACGAAGATCGCATTGATCGTTTTGCGCAGCACCTCAGCAAAAATGGAGTGACTGTAACGGTGCGTCGGAGTCGAGGCAAGGATATAGATGCTGCCTGTGGACAATTAGCAAACAAAGAATAACATTTCTAGTGATGAACGAGGAGTTGCGATAAATATTCACGACTCATCACTTATCACTCTTAACTCATCATTAAAATAATGACAGCCTTAATTTTATTTTTTCTTGTATCTATTGTGTTTTCATTTTTATGTTCGGTTTGGGAAGCCTCACTTTTGAGTGTTACGCCTTCTTTTATTCGGCAAGAAGTGCAAGCGGGAACGCAAACGGGAAAATTATTATCAGATTATAAAGAAGATATTGATCGCCCTTTATCTGCTATCTTGACCTTGAATACTATCGCGCATACGGTAGGTGCAATTGGAGTAGGTGCGGCTGCGGGCGACGTATTTGGAGAACATTATGTTGATATATTTGGCTTGCATCTGAGCTATGAGTCCATCGTGGCAGCTTTGATGACTTTAGCCATTTTGGTACTTTCTGAAATTATCCCAAAGACAATAGGGGCAAATATGTGGAAGGAACTCGCGCCTTTTACCGTCAATTCTATTCGGGTGTTGCTTTGGATATTAGCACCATTGGTGTGGATGAGTCAGTTGATTACGCGCTCTCTGAAGCGGGAAAAAGATAAAGCGGTACTTAGTCGAGTAGATATATTGGCTATGGCGCGTGAAGGGGAAGAAAGCGGAGCATTGAAGCAAAATGAATCGCGGATTATCAATAATTTGCTTGGGCTTAGTGATGTGAAAGTACGCGATGTGATGACTCCACGCACCGTCATCACGATGGTGGATGAAGAAACGCCTTTGATGGAATATTATAAAGCCAACAACCCGATGCGTTTTTCACGGATTCCTGTGTATAGTGGCACGCCTGACAATATCACGGGCTTGGTGCTAAAGGACGATATTCTGCAACGCCTCGTGGAAGACCTCGATGATTTACCACTTGCTAAAATCAAGCGCGAAATACAAGCGGTACGTGCTGATATGCCGCTACCGACGGTGTTTGAAACGCTTTCGCAGCAACGCTCTCATCTTTCTATAGTGGTGGACGAATATGGTAGCCTCGTAGGTATTGTGAGTATGGAGGATGTGCTAGAGACGCTATTGGGACTAGAAATCATGGATGAATTCGATGATGAACAAGACTTACAACTCCTTGCCCGCAAAAAGTGGGAAGAACGCGCCCGCACGATGGGCTTGATAGAGTAGAACAAAGAGCGGCGAAGTCAGGGGTGGCTTCGCCGCTTTGTGGTTTTTAGTGTGTATTTTTTATTAGCTTTCCGCTATTTATCAATTTTCCTGAATTATTTTTTATTTGATAGAAGTATAAGCCATTTGTCCAAGCTTGTGTAGAAAGTTGATGTTCTTTTTCTACTGTTTTTGCTTGCTGAATTAAGCGTCCGCGAGCATCAAAAAGGTGTATTTGTACTTGTCCTCTTTTTTCAAATAAGAAAGTGAGTTGTTCTAGAAATGGATTAGGATACACAATCACTTTTCCAATATCTTCAATATCGGGCAGTTTTGGTAATTCTGATACTAGCACATTCTCCGTAGTATTCGTTTCAATAGGCGGATTAAAATCAAAGAAAATATTAGCTGTATTTTCAATAACTGTACGTTCATCTAAATTAGCTTTAGGCGAAATTCGATAGGTCACAAAACCATGACTTAGCGGTTCATTCGTTGTGCTATCGGGGAGTAAGATATTACGGAAGGTAAATTCTACTAAGCCATCGGGATGTAAAAGCGTTTCGTGCGGATGACTAGCTAGTACTGGCTTGAAGGTTGTCCAATCCAAATTCTTATCCAAATTATCACGAATAATTACCGTAAAGGCAGTATCGTTACCCGTATTTTGAAAGCGCACGGTATATTCCAATTGCTCCTCAAAAAGGGTGTAATTGGCATCATATTCGTCTGTACGATTGGGATAAACCAGTTTATCGTTGGGGTCGTAAGCACAGCGGATTTCGGAAGTATAGCCGTAGATGCTAGAAAATTCTAACGCTCCTTGTTCATTTTCGATATAAGATACACCTGTAAGTTGTATAATATCACCTATGAAGTCTGTACCTGCGATTTCTAGCGTGAGACGTATTCTATCATTTCGCGATGGAATGAGTTCTGCATAATTCCAAAATAGGGTATCGCCACGCACTTCATCGGGCTCTATTTCGGAGTGAATGAGCGTGACTAAATCATCTAATACGATACCATATTGTCCTTTACTTGGTGCACATCCGTCATTTTCTACAGATAGGGTAAAGAGGACTTCGAAGCCGCAGCGTGTAGGGTCGGAGTTGATGCGAACTTGGGTGTGTTGGTAGTTAGAAGTTGGCTCAAAACCAAAATTAATTTCGGTGGTTGCATAGTCTTCTACACGAACAGTGTAACTATTTGTATTATTAGTAGATTGCCAACAATCATTATCAGGTTGAGTGCTTAAGGTGTAGTCCCCATTTGCAATATAAAAGCGGAAAATACCTTCCGAATCCGTGTAAGAGGAAATAGGATTTGGAGTGATTTGGATAGGGATATTATTCAAGACAGGTTCGCCTTCGTCGAAGATATTATTTCCGTTTTTATCCCAATAGCTTGTGCCTATTATAGCTGGATTACTAAAGAGAGCTTCTGACCATATTATTTTATCCTCTCGGTTAGAGGTATATAGCACATCTAAATCTGTATCATTATCTAGGTCGGCGGCAACAACAGAAGTTGTTCCTATTGCTTGGTCAGAAATGACTCGTTGTTTAAAAAAGTCGCCAGCTCCACCATTTTCATACCATGTTATTTTATTATCGTCATTAGAGGCAGAGAGTAAGTCGGTATCTCCATCCTTATCTAAATCTATGGTATAAATTTCTTGTATGCTACTAGCTGCATCAATTATTCGTGCTTGAGAAAGAATTCCGTTTCCATCGTTTTCATGCCAAATAATTTGATTTCTAGGGGAAGTCCAGACTACATCTAAATCGCCATCCGTGTCCATATCAACAGCGGCTATATCAATTGAATTAATTGCTCGGTCAAAAATAACAATTGGTGCAGAAAATAGACCATCTCCTCTATTCCTGTACCATATTATTTTTCCATCTCTCCGGGAAGCGGAAAGTACATCTATATGACCATCTTGATTTAAATCTGCCGCATAAACTGCGCGTGCCTCAAGTGCTTCACTATAAAGCATGTGCTGTTGAGTAGGTGAAAAATCTCCATCTCCCTTGTTTCTATGCCAAGCGATATTATTACTCCATATATAAGCAGAAATTACATCCAAATCTCCGTCATTATCTAAATCCGCTGTGTAAATATCATAAGCACCCCTAGAGCGATAAAAAATATATTTTTGCCTAGAGAAATCTCCAAGCCCATCATTTGCATACCAAGCGATAGTATCTCCACAGGCAGAAAGTACATCTATATCTCCATCATTATCCATATCTGCTGTATGAATTTGGATTTCATCATATAGTGTGTTATTGATAATTTGTTTTTGAATAAAAGTGCCGTTACCTCTATTTTCAAACCATCCTATGCTATTATCATTAGTAGAGGCGAAAAGTACGTCTTGATCTCCGTCTCCATCGAAGTCGGCGGCACGAACTTTCTTTGGGATATTTACTGCTGTGCCAGCGTGTACTATACGTTCAGAAAAATGATTAGCTCCGTCATTTTTATACCAAGCAACTTTATCTCTTTCGGGAGATGCACCTATTACATCCAAATGGCCATCCATATCTAAATCGGTTGCGTATACTTTATCTATTGCCCAAGCATTTGTAGCGATAATGCAATTTTCGGAATAATTATTACTCCCATCATTTTTCAACCAAACAACTTGATTATTCCGATCGTCGGCAATAAGTAAATCTATATCTCCATCCATATCTAAATCTGTAGGATGGATAAAGTTTGGATAGTCAAACTGAATAATGCGTACAATCTGTTGTTCTGCAAAAGTACTATTTCCATTATTGATATAAAATGCTATTTCACGATTGAGCCGAGTGGGAGACATTATGTCTAAATCTCCATCTTTATCTATATCAGCTATTGCTATTTTTCTTGAGCTTGTCAGTTGGGTAGTAATAATTTTCTGTTCCATAAAATTACCACCTCCGTCATTTACGTGCCAAACAATTTTATCGTTATTGGGGGTTGAAATTACATCCATATCCCCATCATTATCTAGGTCTGCTGCGTAGACTTGTGAGCCCTCATTTATTTGATTAGAAATGATTTGTTCCTGTGAGAAGGTTCCATTTCCATCGTTTTCATACCAAGCTATCTTATCATCTCCCGTGGAAGCAGAAAGTACATCTATGTGCCCATCATTATTCAAGTCAGTGGCATAAACAGCTCGTGCGTTATCCGCTTGATCAGAAATAAGTTGTTCTTGCGAGAAGGTTCCATTTCCATCGTTTTCATACCAAGCTATCTTATCATCTCTCGATGAAGCAGAAAGTACATCTATATCCTCATCTCCATCTAAATCTATTGCATATAGTGCTTTTACTCCATCCGCTTGCATGGAGATGGTTTGTCTTTCATAAAAGTCGCCAGTTCCACTATTTTTTTGCCATACTATTTTGTTATCGGTGGATGAAGCCAATAAAATATCCTGATACCCATCTCCATCTAGGTCAGCATAATATATATCGGATAGTCCACACACTTCATTACATGCCGTGATTATATGTTCTTCTCCAAACTGTCCCCAAACCAAAATAGGCAAACACCCCAATAGGAAAAGCAAAAGATTTTTCATCGTCATAAATTTTAGTTTTAAAAAGAAAAAACGCGCAGCCTCAAAGGTAAAGAAACTGCGCGTTCGGAGATGTTAAACTTAGGGGGTTAGTCCATAATGACAAGCTGTTGCAGGAACTGCGTATCTTTAGTTAGCATCCGTAGGGAATACACCCCAGCAGGAATAGACGAAATATCCAATATTTCTTTAATAAATTTCGTATCTGCTATTGCTTTTTTATACACCACTTGCCCAACAGTATTGACCAATTCGAGCTGAATATCTTGAGGCGTATTTAGTGTGAAATCTAGCACTACTTCCTCTTGCGCTGGGTTGGGATAGCAATGGAAGTTAGTGAGCGCAACTTTGTCCGTAGCATCCGAAGGAAGTGCTGTATTTCGATTTTCGATGTCGTCTTCGAGCGTATTGATTTTATAAAATTCAAAACCATCAACATAATAGGCATACTCCATATTTGGAGGATAGAAAGCTAAGGCATTCAATTTCTTTATACCAGCAGTAGATGTAATCGTAAAGGAAAATGGCCAAGTATGTACGAGTATATCGTTGACATATAAACTAGTTTGGTCGGCATCTAAGTCAAATACTTGCCTGATAGGAAACCATTGGTCGTGCGGATAATCAAATAGATATTTTGTCTCATTAATATATAAACTGCCAATACCACCGTGAAACCATACATGTTGTGCATGTTCTACAATAGATGAATTTGTGCTGTGTTCGTGCAAAATTTCATACACGCCGTGATAGCCTGTCTCTAGTGCCATATAGAAGTTTAATTCATATTTTCCGCTAGTTCTATCTCCTAGTTTTAGGAGAATATCATGAAAGCCACCACCTTCTGGATTGGTGCCTTCTATTTTTATAAATTGATTGCCACTCCAATTTTGTAAGTAAACATCTTGGCTTTCAAGAGCATCCCAAGTCGTCCAGCAATTCGATTGTGGGGTGAAAGGAATTTGATGATTATAGCTATCAAAATTTTCACAAAAATAGTCTGCATAGCTGCTGGTACATGCACAAGTGTTTTCACAGTCTTCTCTAGGAATATCAATGGCAGCCGCATCCGTACAGTCTCTATTATCCTTTACTGTTACTCCACAGTTGCTTGCTGATAGATTTCTAATGGTAAAGAAACGCCCATTAATAGTTTGATTATTATCTGCCCAAGAGATGGTGAAAGGCGGGCTTCCTCCATCAATCAATACATCCACTTGCCCATCACTTGCATCACATTTTTCAGGGCGTGGATTGCTTAGAGTTATTACTAAATCACAGCTATTGCAATCTTCTCTAAGGATGTCTACGGCATCGGCATCGGTGCAGTTTTCATTATCCCTCACGACCACTCCATAGTTGCTTGCGGATAGGTTTCTAATGGTAAAGAAACGTCCATTTATGGTTTGGTTATTATTTGCCCACGAGATGGTAAAAGGCGGGCTTCCTCCATCAATCAATACATCCACTTGTCCGTCATTTGCATTACATTTTTCAGGGCGCGGATTGCTTAGAGTTATTTCTACATCACAGCTATTGCAATCTTCTCTAAGGATGTCCACGGCATCGGCATCGGTGCAGTTCGCATTATCCCTCACCGCTACTCCGTAGTTGCTTGCCGATAGGTTTCTAATGGTAAAGAAACGTCCATTTATGGTTTGATTATTATTTGCCCATGAAATCGTAAAAGGCGGGCTTCCTCCATTAATCAAAACCTCGACTTGTCCATCATTTGCATTACATTTTTCAGGGCGTGGATTGCTTAGAGTTATTTCTACCTCACAGCTATTACAATCTTCTCTAAGGATGTCCACGGCATCGGCATCGGTGCAGTCTCTATTATCTCTTACGACCACTCCGTAGTTGCTTGCGGATAGGTTTCTAATGGTAAAGAAACGCCCGTTTATAGTTTGATTATTATTTGCCCAGGAGATGATGAAAGGCGGGCTTCCTCCATTAATCAAAACCTCGACTTGCCCATCACTTGCATTACAGTTTTCAGGGCGTGGATTGCGTAAATTTATTTCTACTGGGTTATTCGCGCAAGTCTCGGTTGGGGTAGTGGTAAATAAGATGGGCGTTCCTGAAAGACGAATATTGTTGCTGGCTACGGTTTGTATATTACCAGTTCTGGAAAAATCCCAATCTTTCATTTGAACGGAGGTATTGCCTAATACATTGGCTAAATTAATGCGTTGCGCTGCAAATTCAGATTGGTCGGTAGTGGTTCTAGCCCATAGTACGTAGGTGTAGCTACCATCGCCATTGGTAAATGCACCGCCTCGCACCGCAGCAGGCAAGTTGAGTCGCTCTACTTCTTGTGCATCATAATATTTGCCATGCAGTTCATCGGACATGGTTTTGTACGCAAACCCGACGGCATTTTCTTCTTGCTGATAAGGGCGAATATAGGTTAGGTTGCGATACAAACCCGAAAAATTCCAGCCTGCTTCTATACTATTGATGGAGTTGCCATTATCTAGCTTATCACCAAGATTGAATATATGAAATTGCCGAATATTTAGTCGTTGTGCCTCCACCAATGCCTTCATGATGTAATTCACTTGTATCTCATCGGAACCCCAACGTGCATTGGGTACATTATTTATCTTTGCTACATTGGACTCGGTGATTATCCATTCTTTTTCTGGATAGCGGTTGCCATTGTAGCCGTGACTATTGAGTACTCCATTGAATTGTTGGTATAAATTAACCAAACCATCTACCGCCATATCGGTATGCCTGTCCCATTGTGCTGTATTATTGCCATTGGCATCTTTTCTGCGCAGACTACCATCTATGTGTGGGTAACTGTGATAAGCCAATACATCAAAATAGGCCCCGCCTCTCAAAGGATAATTGGCATTCACAGTACCATTATTCGGATTGTCGGTATTTCTTAAGACCGCATCCAAGAAGCTCGGATAACCAATGCCACCAATGGCTACATAAGCATCTTCATCTAAGGTTTTTATAATTTCATAACTAATGCGAAGCATGCGTATATAATGCTGTATAGGCGCGCCGAAGTTGCTTAAATTGCAAGGATTGGGATTCTCCGTCCACCAACGGGCATTGGGGGTGCGCAAATTAAGCCTGTATGCATTGTCGCCACCTACCAAGTCAGGTTCATTCCATATTTGCCATATGCGTACATAGTCGCGGTAGGCATTTACGACTCTATACACATAATCCGCATAGGTATTATTTTCATTAATCGGTGTTCCATTTTGTCCATTGTCCCATATTGGAGCATAAAGATTTTCAAACGAATAGGATGGCTGTGTTGGACAATAGCGTTCGCTATCCCGATTATTTCTGAATGCATTATTCAGGAATACCACATTTTCTGTAGAGCCTAAATCTACGTAATGACTGTGTTGTGAAATTCGACTAGTTAAGCCAAATTGAGTGATAAAATCATCCGATAAGCCCGTACGAAGGCTGGTTACACCTACACCTCTTACCCCTAGTGCTGCATTGCCAATTGCAATATCTGCCAGTTCAGCATCATCCCAATTGGAATCACCACCTGGCACGGGATAAGCACCGAGGTTTACTCCATATTCAAAAGGTCTATTGTAAGGTCTTACAAAATCATTGGCTGTCGTACTGACTTGTGCATGCGTTATACCACATGTTAGCCATAAAATAGCACTCCAAAAGAGCAGATGTAAAGAATACTTATTCATGTGTTTTATATTTTTAGTTTGGCTTAATTAGCAAGGGCTTCACTAATGAGTGTAGGAATTTTATTGTCGTACCCTTTTGAGTGCAGAATTTTTTTGGCTCATCTTTGAATTAGACTTTGGACAGCCTAGCGTCGAGTTATGAAAAAAGGCAAAAGAGTTACT
>JAHDCQ010000193.1 GCA_020629845.1 Saprospiraceae bacterium
GCGTCAATGCTGAAATGATACAATGCGATATTACGACAGTATTTTTCTTCATTATCACATTGTATCATTATATCATTGCATCATTATCACATTGACATTATTATTTTACGCTGGCAACCATAATTTATATTATCTGAATGAAGCAACTTGATCGCTATATTTTTGGAAAATACATGAAGACCTTTCTATTCATAGTAGTCGTCTTCACGATCATTGCTATGGTCTTTGATTTTAGTGAAAAAGTAGATGACTTCTTAGATGAAAAAGTTCCCCTACGTGAAATCTTATTTGACCATTACCTCACTTACATTCCCTACATCAATGGGCGACTGTTTCCGCTTTATGCCCTTATTAGTGTGATCTACTTCACCTCCCGAATGGCATATAATTCAGAAATTATTTCCATTCTCGGAGCAGGCGTGAGTTTCAACCGCCTCCTAGCTCCTTACTTGGCAGCAGCAGGACTGATTATGGTGGTCTACTTGCTGGGCAATCACTTCATTATACCTACGGGTGATAAGGCCCGACTGAAGTTTGAGCATACCTATATCAATGCTGATAAAAATGACAAAGGACGTATGAATAATGTCCATCTTTTCATTGCTCCTGATACGAAAGTATACATTCGCTTTTATACTAAAAAGGATACGAGTGCTCGCGATTTTCGCCTAGAACGCTTTGAAGATGGTGCATTGACCTATTTGCTAAAAGCCAATAAAGCGGAGTGGTTAAGCAAATCGGGGAAGTGGCGACTGCACAATTATGAGCTGCGTACCTTTGATGGCATGCGAGAGACCTATATTCGTACTAAAGAAAAACTAGATACTACTCTCAACCTCTATCCCAAAGATTTTATCTATTATGACAATCAAAAACAAGGCATGACCACTCCCGAAATCTACGCATTCATGCAGCGCGAACAGGAACGCGGCGTAGGCAATACCAAAACCTATCTTATAGAAGCCTATAAACGTACTGCCGAGCCATTCACGATATTGATTCTTACTATCATTGGTATGGCGATTGCTTCGCGGAAGGTACGGGGTGGTATGGGCGTACACTTGGCTCTTGGTATTGTGATAGGCGCACTTTATATTTTCTTCTCTAAAATGGCAACTACCTTTGCTACTGGCGACAACTTCCCAACGCTACTGGGCGTATGGATCCCGAATATTATCTTTTCGGCAGTGGCTATTTATTTACTATTGCGGGCGCAAAAGTAGCGGTTTAGGTTATTTGGGGAATCGGGTGAATAGTAAATGCCAAGCGGTGCTTGGTACTGGACGCGCAAGTAAAGCAAAGTGTGCCGTGTGCCGAGCCCGCCTGAACGGAACGGGCAGGCACCGCTTGGCAGCTACAGCTACTACTCAAAAAAACTAAATATGGTACTACTATATTTTCGTGCTTCGATGAAGCGAGGATGCTGTGAGAAGTCATTTTTGATATCGTGTTCTACGATGAGTATGCCGCCTTCGGCAAGACAGTTGTGTTCAAAAACGACATCGGGAATCGTATCGAGTTTAGGTAAGTCATAAGGGGCATCGGCAAAAATGAGGTCAAATTGTTCATTGATTTTGCTCAAAAAGCGAAATACATCGCGCCGAAAAATACGGATTTGATCTTCTACTTTTAAAGTTGTTGCGGTTGCTTTTACAAAGCGGACGCAAGCAGGAAATTTATCTACATAGGTCATATCTGTGCAGCCACGCGAAATAAATTCATAACTCATGCTTCCCGAACCACCAAATAAATCTAATGCCTTGATATCCTCAAAGTCAATGCGATTCATCAGTACATTGCATAAGCCTTCCTTTGCAAAATCAGTAGTAGGACGTGTGGGCCAGCCCTTAGCAGGCGGTGTGAAGCGACGACCTTTGAATTTTCCTCCTATTATTCGCACCTTTTATAGATATGAGTTATGAACTATGAGATATGAGTTATGAGTTATGAGTGCCAAAATTAGGCAATTCATAGGAATAAAGAACAATTTTGGAGATGTATCCCAAAAACTCATATCTCATCACTCTAACAAAGTCCAATGCTCATCACATCAAAGAAAAGATGGTTGGAAAGTTGCTTGTGTACTTTTTCGCCAAATAGGAAGCCTTCAGGAGGCAACACGGGTTGAATATGGCTAATATAGCGATGCAGTTGGCGATGATAATCTCCTCCCTCCGCAAAATCGCTCGCTACTTGGATAGATTGTACTTTCGGGTCGAGCTTATATTGCTCATATACCAATAGCACGTAATACACCAAATCTTTGGCCGATTTGAACTGGAAGGTATTACTGAAGAGTAATTCTTTACTTTTGAAGAAAAACAGTTGCGCAAACTCTTCTCGTACATTCAAGAACAGCGAGTTGCTATTATGTTCAGCTTGCTGATAGAAGCCATTATAGAGGGCAGAGGTATTATGCAAAAACTGCGCGCGCGGATACATCTGCTTGAGGTAATTATGCGTAGCACGGTCAATAGGGAACACATTATGAGCGCGCAACAGGCTCAATTCGTGTGCTTCTACCTGGCTGGTAGCAGTCAAGTCTGCTACATGCTCTAAGTACATTCCTTTTTGTTCAGGATTGTAGAGGCGGCTCGGCACAAAGGTCTGTCGACTACCTAAAAATGCGACTTTTACCTCGGCATACGAAAGTTTCAAAAGTCCATCATCCTTAAAGATAGCATGAATCCGCTCACCGGGTAGTTGTGTATTCGTACGTTTATTAAAGGTATATTCCTTCAACAAGGATACTTGCTTGTTTTGGTCAGTCACCAAGTACAAAAAGCTGTTCACCCCTGCTAGGATGAACAGCTTATATTGGAAAGATTGCTTTTGGTTAAACGTATCGTCGACTATTGTCGTTGTTAATTTTCCCAATTTCCTGAAAGTTTTGGCGCATTCATGTCGCCGAACTTAATCGTGCCGTTCGGGTTGTAGCTGTTGTCGTACTTCGCGAAACGAGGTGATGCATAGTCCCCCATATAGTTGGCGCGTTTCGTACCTACCTCTACTACGCTCACTAAGGTCTTCTGATACGTCATGGTATCAGCAGCAATATCAAATTGCTTTTGTGGACTGGTAAAAGGCACATAGCGTAACTTCGCAAGATCCATTCCTAATACGCGCACCGAATCGATAGCCGATCTGTAGGTCGTATCATAGGTCACAGCCTCTGCGTTTCCTGGATCATCTGGATCACCCATTACGCTGATGATGGCAAAACGTCCCTTGGTAAGTACTTCTTGCAAGGTATCAAAGTTAGGCGCAAAACCGCCCGTGACACCTCGGTACATCTCTTGTGCTTGACGGATTTGCATCAATCTGTCAATCACAGCGTTTTCTCTTTTCTCCTTTTCAGCCTTAAACGCGATAGGCTCGCGAATACTATCAATTAAAATGTAAGCTAGTAAAGCAACCAATAAAATTAAAACTAAATTGATGATAAGTCTCATTTCCGATCTGTTTTGGCACAATTATACCACTTTTTGATGAAATGAAACGCTTAAATTCAACAATTTTATTTGGTAAGTCAAATGGCAGTAGAGGGTAAAGGGTAGAGAGTAGAGGGACTTTGCGAAAAATCATCCCTTTACCCTCTACCATTTACCCTCTACTACTTCAACTTCCCTAGACTAGCCTATCTTGCATGTACCGTTGTACGTTGCACCTGATTGCACACCAAAATGCTTGGCGGTAATCGTTCCACTTATGAATGCGGTTGATTCTAAACTCAATTTTTCATTTACTTCAATATCTCCATCCACACGCCCTCTCACTACGGCTTGCTTGGCTACTATTTTGCCGTCTACTTGACCATTGCGACCAATCACTAAGCGACCGTCGCAACGCAATGCCCCGTCAATAAAACCATCCAAGCGCATATCCCCCTCTGCATGAAAATCGCCTGTGATACGCGTATTGCTACTCACCACACAACCAACTAGCGCGTTAGTCTGTTCCTGTTCTATCGTATTCGTTTCTGTTAAGCTAGAAATGAAGGATAAATTGGGCATTTTCTGCTGTTCTATTAACTTCGCAACCATGTTTGGAGAATTGATTTAGTTTAGTAGAGGGTAGATGGTATAAAGTAGAGGGACATTAATTGTACTAAAATCCCTCTACCCTTTACCAATTACACTCTACAAAATATATATATGAAACCAGTTATATTACTTGGCATCGAATCTTCTTGTGATGATACTTCGGCGGCTATATTGAAAAATGGCGCGATTTTGAGCAACTGCGTCGCTAATCAAGACGCTCACCAGTTGTACGGAGGCGTAGTGCCTGAGGTTGCATCTCGAGCGCATCAGGTGAATATTATTCCTGTAGTGGATATGGCTTTGAAGAAAGCGGGCGTAACAAAAGAGGAACTGGACGGTGTTGCGTTCACACGTGGGCCTGGCTTGATGGGTTCATTGGTAGTAGGGGTATCTTTTGCAAAAGCCTTTGCAATGGCTCTGGATATTCCGCTAGTAGAGGTAAATCATATGGATGCACATATTCTCGCGCATTTTATTGATGAACCAAAGCCACAGTTCCCTTTCCTCTGCCTCACGGTATCAGGCGGACACACCCAAATTGTATTGGTGCGCGATTATATGGACATGGAAGTCATCGGCAAAACTATAGATGATGCCGCAGGCGAGGCGTTTGATAAAACGGGTAAGCTCCTCGGTCTGTCCTACCCTGCTGGCCCAATTATTGATAAAAAAGCCCGCGAAGGGGAAGTGAAGTTTGAATTTGTAGAGCCACGTATCGAAGGCTTGGATTTCAGCTTTAGTGGCTTGAAGACTGCCATACTATATTTTCTAAAACGTAATATCAAGGAAAAGCCTGATTTTATTACAGAAAACCTAAATGATATTTGTGCTTCGGTGCAGGCGCGTATTGTCTCTATTTTGATGAATAAACTCATCAAAGCCAGTAAGCAAACGGGTATCAATGAGATAGCGATTGCGGGTGGTGTGTCTGCGAATTCTGCTCTACGCGCTGCTCTACAAACCGAAGGTGCGGAACGTGGCTGGAATACATACATTCCACAATTCCAATACTGCACTGATAATGCAGCGATGATAGCCATGGCGGGCTATTTTAAATACCAAAAAGGAATTTTTTCGGGGCAAGAGGTTACGCCTTTGGCGCGGTATTAGAAATGTCGGTTAGGATTCACATTAGGACTTTAATAATAGGGCAAACGCACCAAAATTTAACATTTGACAGGCGAAATCTTTGAAAATGGCGATATTTCGATGAATTTAGCTAAAATACATTTCCATTATCAAATCAAAAATTTAGCCTTAAAAAGGCGACCAATAATTATTCGGAACACCTCAGTTTAAAAACAAAAATTCAGTATTATATTTCACTAAAATCCATTATGCGAAATTATTTGGTGCGTTTGCCCTACTTTAATAATGTGAGCTACTGAAATATTATTTCTTTTTAGCATGAGGCCAAAATCTTAGACTTTCCAAAGGATCAAAGATTGTCTTATCATCTTTTTTATACTCAGGACTTTTATACTTAGGAACATATACCATTTCATCATCTTGTATCTTATAACGGGTGGAGATAGCTTTGTTTTTTTGACTGAAACGTGAAACTTCTTTTGATTTAACAAACCCTTTTTCTAGTTTTTGAGCTTGAGTATTTAATTTTTTCAATAATGCTTTACATTCACTATTTACTTTGTTGATTGTTTTTATTTCTTTTGAAATAACTGCAATGGAATCATTTACGATTTTTTTCCATTCATTTGATTTATTTTCCACATCAAAATTGAATGCTTCTAGGCTACTAATTTTTTCTTGTAGTAGTTGTGTCCCTCTCTCTAGATATTGTTCTTCTACATTTGTTTTGAGTTCTATTCCTCCCTCCAAAACCTTTTGTATTTGACCATATTTCTTTTCAAGTGATTTGATGTCTTTTTCTAATTTCTGTCTTTGTCGGGTTAAATTTTTTACTTCGGCACTCAACTTTTTAACTACTGTGTCTTTTTCCTTTTTGGTAGATTTAATAATCTGTTTTATTTGCTTGGCAACTTCATTCAAAGGAGTATCAATATCATTTCCCCATGATACTATTGGTTTTCCCTCTTTGGGGAGAGCTTGTAATTTAGAAAATGGGGAGTCTTCCCAATCACATGGCCGAACAATTATAGGAATAACTTTAGCCTCTCCAAGTACATGCCTATCGAGTGCTTTTTTCATTTCAATATCATGGCAATAATCAGAATGCAAAAAATCTACACTGATTAACAAAACAATTATATCGGCAGTATTTAATTTTATTTCAATTTCGTTACTCCATTCTACCCCAGGCTCAATCTTTCCATCATGCCAAGGATTAATTAGTCCTTGTCGTCTTAGGCTTGTTAAATGCTTTTCTAGGCGTTTTCTAATTTCTTCATCCTCTCTTGCATAAGCAATAAATAAATCGAGCGACTTATTTAATTTTTTTGAGTCCATTATGAGATAGTTTTGTTTCTTACACTATCTCGCTAATATAGGTTTTTATAAGCAAAAAAAGTTCAAAACTACTGATAAATTGTAAAGACTCAACTAGCATAAAGTATGCTAAAAAAACTGCACCCCTCCACTCACTCGTTCCTGGCGCGTCTGGATTTGATAAAAATACTGCCCTTGTCGCACACCATACTGTGCGGGATTGAAGTTCAGTTGATGCTCTCCCGCTTGTTGTACGCTGCTTTGAAGCGTGCTAATGTGTCTTCCCAGCACACTTATCAGGTCAATACGCACATCTTCCTGCTGAGGCAAGGTATAATGTAAGCGTTTTCCTCCAAAGCCATCATCCATCAGATAGTGCTGAATGCTGGAAGGTACATTTGCTGGATGAACAGTGGCACTTCGTTCTCCTATACCTTGACAATCAAAACCCAAGTCCAATCGCTCAAAGGATTGTCCCAACACCTCATCTACCAGCGTAGCGTCTACACATAGCCACTTTTCGAGTAAGGTCGCATATACCTGTCTGAAATCGGTGCTGTGTTTCAAGTTGCCACCTGCGTCTAAGTCATTCAAATCGGGACGTTCTCCTACAAAACTATTGCCTTGCAAAGCAGGGCCAAAGAGCATCATAGGCGCAGCAGCACCATGATCCGTGCCATCGGAGGCATTTTGCTCCACGCGCCTACCAAATTCGGAATAGGTTACAGATAATACTTTATCTGCCCAGCCGTCGGCTGCGAGGTCGGTATAGAATTGATTTATGGCTTCGCCTAAAAGTTGTAATAATATAGGATGTCGTTCTGATTGTTTAGCATGTGTATCAAAACCACCCAATTCTACCGAATAAATTTTTGTACCTAAGTTCCCCTTAATCAATCGAGCAACTGTACGTAATTGTGCTGCCAAGCGATTATTGCTTTCATATCGTATCGCATTATTCCCTGCCCGCGACGCGCTTGCGATACGTTCTGCATAGGTTGAAACACTATTAGCGACGGAGCGCACATGCCCCAATTGTTGGCCTAAGATACAGTCGGGTAAGTCAGCTAAGTCATGCAGTTGTCCAAGTCTAGCAATATCTTCTAATTCTTCTGGATTGCTTACGGATATAGAGAGTTTTTTGCCTCCTAAACTCGTAAACATATTCGTACTGACACTTCCAATTTGGATAGCGGCTGGGACTTCAGGTAAGTTAGAGGCATAATCTGGATAACGTTGCCCCAGATAACGCCCCACCCAGCCCGAAGGCTCTGTTTTATCCATCTCATTTGCAGCACTCCAAATATCCGAAGAGCGAAAGTGCGAAAAATCAGGGCGTTCGTAGCCCGCAGCATGTACTATACGCATAGCTCCTTGCTCCCACAAAGGACGCACCTCCGAAAAAGCGTTTGGAATAGCAATTTCATCATTTAGCTTGATATATTTCGTTTCAGGAATATGTAATGTTGGGCGATAATTGGCATAGGCATCGTACTGATACAGCGGAATGAAGGTATTGAGACCGTCATTGCCCCCCTTTAAGCGAATGAGGACTAAGATACGCTCGTTGTCGCTATTGCTTAATGCGGTACTTAAAGGAGATGCGCCTAAGGCTTGCAAGGGATTCCCGAATAAAGACATTCCACCAAGCAGACCCATATTGCGTAAAAAATTTCGACGACTCCAAGTAGCATGATCTTGCGTATGGGCTTTAGCATGCGCTAAGGTGCCCCCCTTGCGCACACGGATGTTCTTCGTATCTGTACACATAATTATTTAAGTTAATTGAAACTCTGGTTGCTGAATTAAATATTTCAACAACAGCACTACTTGCGTAGGTATAGTTCCCCATTGTAGATTCCAACTACCATCCTCGTAATAGTTGTTTGGTATATCGCCTTTGAAGGCAATCGCTGCTCGTTCATAGTTGGCTTCATTATACAATCCATTAGCTGTAAAATAATCCACCAAAGCGTCCGACACTTCGTAAGGGTCAGTAATATCGTTGCCTGCTATATCTCTAGCCAGTTGTATCAGAGCCTCTGGACGGTGCTGTAGGATATGGTCTAGAATAGCATTCGCATTTGACCATCGTAAAGGCAAGAATTCACCTGTTATCCAATCTTGGTTGCCCCGCCAACCTGCTACATCTGGTGGGTTGAAGAGTTCTTGTCCAAGCGCAGAAGCGAAATAAAGTATATTATTTTCCACCTCTTCCTCCATTTCACCAAAGTTCCACTCGGTCAAGAGCATCAGCAAATATTCGATAGGGCTTTTTACTTGAATGCCGATATTCGCCTCATCAAAAAAATGCTCACTTTTGAAAAGTTGGCGCAATACAGGTACAAGTTCAAAATTGTAGTTTTTAAAGGTCGTAGCAAGTCCTGCCACAATATCTTCATCTACTATGGGCGATATAAAGTGCTGATAGAGCTTGGTGCAGATGAAGACCGCTATTTTCCAAGAATGCTGTTCAAATAAAATGTTATGTACATCTTCGTAGCCCCAATTGCCACGCTGCCCAAAAATCATTTTTTCTCCATCGTCGTGTCTATATTTAGAAAATTGGATAGGTTCACAGAATTCATCGAGTTTCGTCCAGCCCGTCAAAGCACGTGCGGTTTCTCTCACATCCTGTTCATTGTAGCCATTGTTGCGTCCCAATGTGAAGAGTTCGTATAGCTCTCTTGCATAGTTTTCATTGGGATGTTCTTTTTCATTTTGTAGACCATTCAGATAAACTAGCATAGCAGGCGTTTTACCCATTTCTTCCAACAATACACGAAAATTGCCGAGGGCATGTTCTTCTAGCAATTTATAGTACTGATATTGCCAAGCTGGGCAGATATAGGTATCAATCTCAGTGACGAAATGATTGTGCCAAAACAAGGCCATTTTTTCCCTAAAGCCTTTTCGATACATATCGCCCACCCAATGTGCCGCCCATTCTGTAGCATAGCGATGATAGTCCGTATCATTAGTGTAATCCGACTCGGTATATGTGACCCAATGTGGAGCTTCGGCTAATGACCTGCTCAGAGCTGTAACTACAATGCTATCCACTAATTTTTCAGGCGAAAGGGCTAGTGCGGTTTCCACTTGTTGGGGAGATGCGCCAAACCCCATTCGACGATAAAGGTGTAGTACTCGTTTCCTATCCCAGGGCGAAGCCTCAGAAGGCTGATAGGCGGCTAGTGTTCCTGTTGCACAAGTGAGTGTTGTCATAGTGTTCTAGTTGGGTGCAGTAGTAGCTGCGAGCGTCCGAATTGTATTATCCCTGAATAAGCAAAGTAGTGGTTGGGGATGGTTTTATTGGGGCACCATTACTTATTATAACTTGTTCAGGTATAGGTATAAGGTAAAAAACAGGAAAGTGTGACAGCTGAGGAAGGGATTTTTATGATATTTTTTCGTTCCTTGATGTTCAAGTAAGGAATTTGTACTACACGTTTTGGATTTAGGGTCTCGGATAGATAGGAAAGTTATAGTACATAGATTTATCATTATCATAACAAGATTGGTTGCAATTTGCTGTTCACGTAAATTAGGGTATTGTGGGTAGTAAACAACTGGAAAATGTGTACCTTGCTAAAAAATAAAAACCAGTAGATATGGCAAAACCAGATAGTATTAAGAGGATTGAGGATGCTTATGGATTGGAACTAAAGCAAACTGATTTTTATGCACTTTATCGTAAAACATTTTCACTAGATGAAAAAGGTAATGTGAACGGTCTTAATCTTAGAGAGTGTTTACTAAACGGTGTCCGTAAAAAAAGGATTACCTTCGATATATG
>JAHDCQ010000194.1 GCA_020629845.1 Saprospiraceae bacterium
CTGAGTTTAAAAGGGGCGTGCTTTAATTACCGCTCGGCTATTACATGCTTAAGCTGTAAATACTTAATGAGTGAATTGTGAATGACTGAATGAGCGAATATAAGTAATCAGACAAAAATAACTTAACAACTCCTTGAAAGCTCTTTTTACCTGACTTTTCGTTGCAAAAACTATCACTATGCGAAGGCATAACTCCATTTTTTGCGTCTCAATTCAGATAAAAACTGCATCCAATTAGTTGTCAGCTTATTTTTGTCTGATTACTTAATTTAGAATTATTCACTCATTTATCATTCTTTCATACACTCATTGAGTATTTAACTTAAGCTTGCTTAAATTGTTCTCGCATCAAATCATCTAAAACAGCGTCCACCAAAAAATGGTCAGCCTCCAACAGATGCAAGTGTACCGTAGGATTTGCTTTAGTCATATATTCCCCATCGCGCACAGGAATAATAGGGTCGCGCTTACCGAGATAAATGTGTGTTGGTAGGGCTGCTTCTTGTAAGCATTGGCGCGCCAAGCGTGGCTCCATCGGAAAAGCGGGCATAGAAAGCCAGGTATTGAAGGTACGTTTTCGTCGCTTTGGGCGACTGAGGTGTAGGTGCAAAAAATTATAGGTATTTGTCGGTAGCCAATATTTCGCCCCTGTCCAACGCAGTAAAGCATATAACTTATCGGGTGGTTCTACCAAGCGCACTAGTGCTTTACGCAACCAAAGTGGTGTGAGACGCGCTGCCCGTCCACTACGCCCTTGTATACCATCAGGCGCGACAAGATAAACCTCTGCTACTTGATGTTGTATACGCGGCAATAAGGTCAGCAAAATACGTGCGCCATAGCTAAAGCCCATTATCGCATACGCGCTATGCCTGCTATGCTCAAGGGCTTGTTGTAGGAGCGCGTATATATCTTCGGCATTATAAGTAGGGCTATGCCATTTCGTTTTTCCATGAAAAGGCAAATCGAGGGCATAAATGGTAAACTGCTTTTGTAGGCTTGGCAGTTGCTTAAAAATAGCACCAGTATCCCCAAAACCATGCAGCGCGATAAGCAAACGTTCACCTTGCCCGAAGATATGCCAATGCACTTGATGTTGCTGATAAGGAGTCGTCCAATTCATACGCGGCAAAGGTATTAATTCTGTACTTGCTAAGTATTCAATGAGTGCATGAAAGAATGATGAATGAGTGAATAATTCTAGATTCCATTCGCTCATTCAGCCATTGAATATTCACGAATTGAGTATTTACTGCAATTGTTCCAAAAACCAAGTGCGTTCCGTCAGTATTTTTTCTGCTTGAATACGTTCAATAAGTGCCGCCCGCTTACTGTCATCGTAGGGTTTCAGCGCACACATACGCTTGGTGTAATTGATGATATTGGTGTAATTTTTCCGATAGGTTTCATTCAGATTGTGGCGTTTAATGAAACTCCGCATGGTGTTCATATGCGAATCAAGACTCTCCCATTCACCGAGTTCATAGTAGATTTTTAGGCGAAGCGTACGGGCATTTAATTCCAAGCCCACATTAAGATTTTTTGCCTCTAGTAAATATCCCAAAGCCCTATCATAGCTCCCTTGCGCTTGTTCGCGAGCGTAGGAGACGAGTGCCATATTAAAGCTAAAATAGTTTTGCCGAAATTGCTTATCGAGCTTTGGTTGGTAAGTGTGAATAAAGTCTTCTGCCCAATCAAGTGCTTGTACTTTTAGCGCGCTACGTACGATATTGCAATAGGTGAAACGCGACAAGGTGTCATTTTCCAATAAACTATCCGACTGCAAACCTTGCTTATAAAGTTCAAAAATTTGTTGTGCAAATAATCTTCCGCCTTCCTTATTCAATTGTCGGATGTAGTGGTTAATCAGCATGAGGTAAATATCACGGCGTTCGCGTGGTGGAAAAGTAGTATCGGCTTGTGGCAAGAGTTGAAGTAAGTGCTGAAATGCGGCTTGTGCATTTTCTTCCGTTAGGCTGCTATAAATATAATAGTACACCCCAATAGCTAAAGTAGATTGCAACTCATTCGCCTGCACATAGCGAATAAGTTCAGGAATCATGTTGAGCTCATATTCATGCCGATAGGTATGCTGATTGGAAAGCGCGTGGCAAGCTTGGCGTAGCTTCAATGATATATAAGCAGTGTCTAAAGTCTCTGACATTTCCTCAAATGCTTGTCGCTCGAAGGGGCGTGCGGTGAGACTAAATTCGTAATGCTCGCTATGCAAGGCAAAGGCTTCCAGATAAAAATTAGCATGTCGAAAGCGGCTTTTTTCATGCTGCTGTTGATAGGCTTTAAGACTTTTTTCGGCAAATTTGGGCAATTGCAAATTTTGATAAGCCTGAAGCGCAGCACGCTTATGGCTGGCTTTTTTATCCTCTTGAAACAATTGTTGATACACCAAAAAATGCTCCACCAAGCGAAATAAATAACTTAATACTAAGCGCAAGTCTTGTTCCTTAAATACGCGCTTCGGATAGACTATGGCAAAGAGCTCTTGTGGTACAATAGCTTGTTTGCGTTCCAGTATTAGTTGTTCAAAAAGTAAGACTACATCTTGCCGTTTATTGAAAAAAGGAGACTCCAAAAAAAGGCGCAATTGCTCTTTTTCGCGCTTCGAGAGGCGTTTTAACACTCTATAAACTTTTGAATTCTCTATTTTCATTTCTATAAAATGGCAACTAAAAATCTGTTTTTCAAATATTTACAATAATACATAACTCTATAAAACTTTAAAAATTTGTTTGTGAAATAGCTTGCTTTGTAGCACATTTGTAGTAAGAAGCTTATTGAAATTCTTGCAAAGCAAATATGGAATGGGCGGGCAACTATAAATCATCCGCCCATTTACTCCCATTGTCATTCAAAAATATTGCCATGCGTAAACTACTATTCCTAATCGTCTTGTTCTTGCTCGGTACTTGCGGTATCGTGCATGCGCAGTGCGAAGGTGGAATCGTGTTAGGCATGGAAGTACAGCCCATTTGCGAAGGAGAAGCGGGAGCAGTCCATTTATCCATAAGTGGCGGCACTCCACCCTATCTTATCAACCAATCTCTTAGCACCACAGGCGATACTACACTATCAGAACTCGCGAGCGGCATCTACACACTACAATTACAAGATGCCGCCGATTGTGTGCTAGATACGAGCTTTGCTATTCAAGTCTTCGAAATCCAAAATATTAATATCAACGATGCTAGTACGACTTGCTTGGGTGGTTTTAGTGCTACTATTGAGGGAGGGGCGTATGGTGTAGAAATATTAGATGAAGATGGAACAGTGCGGAGTACAAGTCTCCCAGCGAACGGCTTTTCCGAAGGGCGTTATCGCTTACGAGTATTCAATGAATATTGTACACTAGAGCAGGATATACTAATAGGTGAAACCGCCCCATTAAGCATCGAAGTAGATAATATCATCCATGCTACAGAAGCTTGTGGCACAACGGGTGGTAACTTTGATTTAAGTGTGACAGGAGGGAATACGCCTTATCGTTACGATTGGCCATTTCCTATTGTTCCACCTTTATCGCCAGGTGATTATAGTATTACCATCATAGATGTAGGAGGTTGTACGGATTCCGTCACGGTGACTATTCTATCCGAAGGAGATTGCACAGCCCGCACCTTAGGTGGTGAAATTATTTTAGATGCGAATGAAAACTGTGTGGCAGAAACCACAGAGCTAAATATTCCCTTTCTACCGATTCGTTTGGAATTGGTAAAAGATAGCATCCGAGATACGGATAAAATTGTAGTGCCAGCAGCGCAAACAAACTATATCGAAGGCGTACGTTATGAACAAGTGAATAGCATACAAGACTATCGGCTTGATATTGAGTTGGAACGCCCCTGGCAGTCCGATTATAAATACATAAAACTAAGCACCCAACGTGCAAATGCCTGCCGAACGCAGCATTATTTTGCCATCGCTGATTTATTAGCAGCTAATAATATTACGCCTGATTTTCAATTTCTGATTGACCCTACGCTTGCTTGTCCTATGCTCATGGTAGATATTGCTGCGGCTCGCCTCCGACGTGGTTTTGTGAATACCTATCATGTGCAATATTGCAACTATGGCAATGTGGACGCAGCGGATGCTTATATAGACATCACTTTAGATGAAAACGTAAGTTTCCAGAGCAGTACTGTAGCGGATGAATTTTTAGGAAATCGTCAATACCGTTTTCAGTTAGGCGATCTAGAAGCAAACGACTGTGGTCGCTTTACTATAGATGTGCTGGTAGATGCCACTAGCGAATTAGGACAAACCCATTGCACGGAAGCCCATATTTATCCAAACGCACCCTGTACGACTTCCCCCGAATGGTCAGGTGCAGAAATCAGCGTAGATGTGCGCTGTGAGGACGATCAAGTAATTTTTGGTATAGAAAACATAGGCGATGGCGAAGTAGAGGATGTGCCATTTTCGATAGTGACCGAGGAAATTATTATGCTGCCGCCTCCTGAGATTGATCTCAGCATAGAAAATCGCGTCGAGTATGCCTTTCCTGCTAATGGGGCTACCTATCGTATGGAAGTGGGGCAGACTACTGGTTTTCCTTTTCCTAGCCGTCCGAGTGCAAGTATAGAGGGCTGTGGTACGAATGAAAATGGGCTATTTAGCAAAGGCATTATCAACCTCTTTGCATTGGACGATTACGAACCCTATAAAGCCATAGATTGTCAAGAAAATAGAGCGGCCTACGACCCAAACGATAAACAAGGTTTTCCAATAGGCATCGGCACGAAGCATATTATAGAGCCAAATACGGACATCGAATACAAAATTCGATTTCAAAACACAGGTACGGATACTGCCTTCAATGTTGTTATTCTAGACACACTTGCCACACACTTAGACTGGGAAAGCGTAGCAGCAGGAGCAAGTAGTCACGATTATGAATTTGATAAATTGGCAGCTAATGTGCTACGCTTTCAGTTTCGGAATATTTTGCTGCCTGATAGCACAACCAATGAGGCGGCTTCGCATGGTTTTATAAATTTTAGGGTGCGCCAACGCAATGATATTCCACTAGGAACAGTTATAGGAAACACAACCGCTATTTACTTCGACTATAACGAAGCTATCTTTACAAATACCACACACCACACTATTGATATTAATTTTTTAGAAATCTTCAGCCCGATAGATGATGATGCATTTTCTAACATAAAGATAAGTGCTTACCCCAACCCGTTTAGTGCGTGGACACAATTTAAGGTGACTGGTTTTCAAGCTACAACACCCCTGCAGTTGGAGCTATATGATATACTCGGCAAACGGGTTTATAGCACTACTATGGAAAATAATCAACTATTGCTACACCGTCCTGATTTGACCTCAGGTATGTACTTATATAAAGTGCGGGATCAAGCAAAAATAATAGGGACAGGCAAGTTGATTATTGCAAGAGAATAGAAGCAGGCTACTCCAAATATACTACCTTAAAAACATAAGAATAATAAGGCGGGTAAGTCTGAACTGCGGTCAGTTCAGAATACCATTGGTTGGAAGAAGGGGGATTTCTCCCTTCTCTTTTTTGTTTTTCAATCTATGGGTGAAGAAATTCTAGATATACAAGAAAAGCAACATAACCGTTAGTGTTTATGTTGCTTTTCTTTATCAAATTCCAAGGCTAAACAACTCAATTATTGCCTACCAAAAGCTTGCGATGAACAAGCGTTTCCTGCAACTGAATTTCTAGCAATAATAAACCAGAACGCATAGCTGCTGGCACATCAAAGTCAATTATATTCGCACCTTCTGTGAGCAAAAGTGGTGCTTGGTACAACGCTCTACCCATCATATCATATATGCGTAGTTCTCCATCCACATCCTGAGCCAAATCAAGGCTAATTTGCCCAGTTGTTTGTACAGGGTTTGGATACACCTCACTTACTTCTAGTACAAGTGCTTTGCTCTTTACCACCACGATATTGGAGTATTCAAACGTGCCTCCAAAATCTATCTGTTTCAAGCGATAGTAAATGTACTTAGCCGTAGGAAGCTTCGTATCCTCAAAAGTGTATAAGAGGTGTTCATTGCTAGTGCCATGTCCATCTATCCAAGCAATTTCTTCAAAGTCTTTTCCATCAAGGCTACGCTCCAGCGCAAATCCTTTATTATCCAGCTCACTAGCCGTTATCCACTCCAATTCTATACCCGTCTCCATATAGTCTGCATCAAAAGATAGCAGCTCAACAGGTACCGTCACGCTACTACAGTCACCCGCAATGATACCTTCTCCGCCACAAATGCCTACCATAGCACCCGCTCCTAAAATATATTGACTATAGTCAATGGTGACTTCAGTAGAAGAGACATCAATGCTAATCAATAGAAAGCCAAGATCAGAACCATTTTTGAATCCGAAATATGTACCACTACTAATAGTAAAACTTCCGAAGCTTGGCGAATATACAGTAATCGTACCTGTAAAGTTATCACTAGCACAAATTGGGTCAGTATTTGCGGTTAGTGGTATGGCATTGATACCCCCAAAAAGAATCATATTGCCATCGAGACCAGTTACGGAAACAGTATTTACAATAGCTGTATAGGAGAACGTAAAATCGTTCGTACCATCGTTATTGGCATCTATACTGGCTGAACCGCCAATTGGAACGCTAACAGAACTACTAACAGTACTACACTGTGCATTTACTGTAGTCTGAAAACCTAAAAATATGCAAAGGAGTAATAGCCTCCAGCTCAGATATGAGCAGTCTAGGTGTAAAAATGACATCGCTAATATATTGTGAAATGGATTACATAATAGGTAATCATATGACTTCACACATCGAATCAAGTCATGACCAGCTTACAAAAATAGTATATGATAGGTAGTATAGATGTACTGTTTCAACAAGCTTGAATTAATGATCAGCTGCTTAAAAAGATTGTAATTTTCTTGTTAAAACATGAAAATAGTATATAAGTGGGAAGGAAAATTAGGAAGACTCTGTTCTTTATATATGCACAACAATACAAATATATAATTTTTATATATAAATACAAGTGATTTAATCCTCTTTTGTCACAAAAATCATTTTTTATTTAAATAAAGTTCGCTATTTCTGGCTTGCATATGCACCCAATGAATATCGAGACGAAGAGAAAAAATCAGGAATTAGGATAAAAAAGCGCAATACAAAAAACAGATAGCGGTTTTAAAACAGTTTCTTAGTATCTTGTGCAGCCTTTGGGTAAAATTCAAAAATCACCCGACTAAAAACAGGAATCAACAGATGAAAGTAGATGTCGTATTAGGACTCCAATGGGGCGATGAAGGAAAAGGTAAAATTGTAGACTACCTTGCACCGAACTATGCAATTGTGGCACGTTTTCAGGGTGGCCCAAACGCTGGACATACTCTAAAATTTGATGGCAAAAAATTTGTCTTACATACTATTCCATCGGGTATTTTTCGTCCTGACTTGATTAACTTAATAGGGAGTGGTGTCGTGATTGACCCTACGACTTTAGCAAAGGAGTTAGCCGCATTGCGGCAGGCACAAGTCGACTATCAAGACCGCTTGCTGGTAGCGCGAAAGGCAAACTTGATTTTACCTACGCACCGATATATTGATAAAGCATCAGAAGCAGCAAAAGGGAAGGAGAAAATTGGTTCTACTTTGCGTGGCATTGGCCCAACCTATATGGACAAAACAGGTAGAAATGCCTTGAGGGTTGGCGATATTATGCAAAGTGACTTTCAAGCACGCTATGATAAATTGAAGCAAAAACACCTAGATCTGCTAAAGATGTATCCGCCTGTTGATTTTGATTTAGCTACCGCTGAAGCGCAATGGTTGGAAGGGGTCGAAACGCTTCGTAGCTTGACACTGGTAGATGGTGAATACTATATCAATAAAGCCCTTGCTGAGGGTAAAAAGATACTTGCCGAAGGTGCGCAAGGTTCGATGCTAGATATTGATTTTGGCACTTATCCTTTCGTTACTTCCTCCAATACGATTACGGCAGGAGCATGTACTGGATTAGGTATTGCTCCGAATAAAATCGGTGAAGTAATCGGTATTACCAAAGCCTATTGCACGCGCGTAGGTGCTGGCCCATTCCCAAGTGAATTGTTTGACGAGACAGGAGAGTTTTTGCGCAAGGAAGGACAAGAGTTTGGCGCAACTACTGGTCGGCCGCGCCGTTGTGGTTGGATTGACTTACCACAACTCCGCTACACCTGTATGCTGAATGGTGTCACTCAAATCGTCGTCACGAAAATGGACGTATTGGATAAATTCGATAGTATAGGGGCGGCTACACGCTATATACATGCGGGTAAAGAAACGGCTGACTTGCCCTACGATGTTTGTACGCACGACATAGAAGCAAAGACAATTATGATAAGGGGCTGGAATGAATCTTTAGAGCAAGTAAGCACGTATGAAGAATTGCCCGAAGCGGCAAAAGATTATCTTCAGAATATAGAAGAATACTTAGACACACCCGTTACAATGGTTTCCACAGGACCAGAACGAAGAAAACTAATTGTGCGAAACAACTAGTTTTTTGTAGTATGGATAGGACTTATTGTTATACTGTTTTATTGCCGATTGTTACTGTATTGATTTTCAATTAACAATAAAGCAATACGACCGTATAACAGTAAAACGTAAATACTCAATGAGCGAATTGTGAATGATTGAATGAGCGAATGGAATCCATAATTATTCACTCATTCACTATTCTTTCATGCACTCATTGAGCATTTACAGTAAAACGTGCTGATAGCCTCACCCATAGCTAGTTACAAAACAAGTCTAATAATTATTGATTTCATGTTACAGAAATACGCAGAGCTATTGGTGCATTACTGCTTAGAACTACAAGAAGCAGAACGCCTTTATATACAAACCACCACTTTAGCCGAACCCTTAGTTCGAGAAATTTATCGTGTGGCGACACGTGCAGGGGCTATCGTGGAGGTATCTATGCACATGCGCGGACAAGAGCGTATTTACTTGAATGAGGTCTATCACGATGCACAATACGACTACATATCGCCGCTTTACCGCAAAGCGATGGAGGAATTTGAAGCCTTCTTATTTATTCGTGCGCCCTTCAATTTGCGAGAAAGTCAAAATATAGATAAAGAAAAGGCACAGCGTCGGCAAAAGACTTATAAAGCCTTACGTCAAACCTATTTTAAACGTACGGCTACCCGCGCACTAAAGCGAAGTCTTTGCCAATACCCAACGCAAGCGAGTGCGCAGGAAGCAGGTATGTCTTTGGAGGAATACGAGCAATTTGTATATCAAGCTTGTGGTTTGTATTCCAAAGACCCTATGCAAGAATGGCTTAAAGTGCGCCAGCAACAGCAGTTCGTAGTAGATCATCTGAATACCTGTCAAGATATTCGCTATTTAGGTGTAGGAACGGATATTAGCTTCTCTACAAAAGGGCGCACTTGGATCAATTCTGATGGACAGACTAATATGCCATCGGGCGAAGTATATACCTCGCCTGTGGAGGATTCCGTAAATGGACACATTCACTTTTCGTTTCCAGCCCTTTATATGGGGCATGAAGTAGAAGGCGTGACCCTGTGGGTGAAAGATGGCTTAGTAGAAAAATGGGAAGCGAAAAGAGGGCAAGAATTTCTAGATCATATCTTCCAAATGGAAGGCGCACGCCGCTTTGGAGAGGCAGCCATTGGGAACAATTTTAATATCAATCGTTTCACTAAAAATATCCTTTTTGATGAAAAAATAGGGGGTACAGTGCATATGGCTATCGGGCAATCCTACTTGCAAGCAGGTGGCAAAAATACCTCTTCTATACACTGGGATATGATAGCAGATATGCGCAAAGAGGGCGAAATTTACGCAGATGGTGAAAAAATCTACGAAAAAGGTGCGTTTTTAATCGCTTAGACTAAGAGAGTTACAAATGATTTTGTTTACTTTGTTCGATGAAACGAAATCACTAACTTTAACGTTAGAAATCAATGTAAAGCAAATTGATTGGAAACTATATTATTTTCAGGCAGTTTACTAAACGGTTAGTTGAGGTCAGAAGCTAGCAATCAAGAGAGTATTAAAATAAAACCTTGCACTCGACTGTTTACAAAGAAAAGATGTATGAAAACGATGTTGGATTACATTCTAACGAGGACTCAAACCACCTCATGGATTTAAGGAAACTGTTAAACACAATAATCTTCAACGATAAACCGTGAGCAGAAACATCACATTT
>JAHDCQ010000195.1 GCA_020629845.1 Saprospiraceae bacterium
ATGCTCCCACACGCCGACAAATACATCAATCCACTAACGGATTTTGGGTTTAAGAAACTCTTTGGTTCAGAACCCAATAAGGACTTATTGATTGGTTTTTTGAATGAAATTTTGCCCAATCGCAAAATTCAAGACTTGAGCTATGCCGCTAATGAGTAAAAAGAAGGAACATCCCGACGAATTTACAAAACGTAAATTCAGGGAAATTTTTGGACGTGAACCAGAAGAAGACATCAAAAACTACCGCGACTTCAAAAATATGGTAGATACGGCAAGAGAAGAAGGACGAAAGGAGGGATTAAAAGAAATACGAAAATTAGGAAAACTGGAAGCAAAAAAAGAAGTGGCAAAAAAGATGAAAAATGGAGGATTATCCACTACCGAAATAAGCGACTTTGCGGATTTAAGTGAGGATGAAATCGCAAAGTTATAAATAGGCAAAACGAAGCGAAACCCAAAGCCCCCAAATATCCTTGTCGTCGTCCCTACATTCCTAAACAAAATCGAAGCATGCTTGTCTTTAGTAGGAATAAGCGCAAGCAGAAAAACGTTTGAATCAAAAAAGAACAGCATGGCATACAATCCACTTTCGGCAGAGGAAAATTATGTGCTAGAACACAAAGGCACAGAGCGACCTTTCACGGGCGAATATGATAAGTTTTATGAAGGTGGCACCTATATTTGTCGTCGGTGCAATACACCGCTCTATCGCTCAGAAGATAAATTCAATTCGGGTTGCGGCTGGCCAGCTTTCGATGATGAAATAGCAGGTGCTGTACGCCGCGAAACCGACGCAGATGGCAGACGTACCGAAATCCTTTGCGCGCATTGCGACGGGCATTTGGGACACGTTTTTGTAGGGGAACGCTTGACGAATAAAAATACACGGCATTGTGTCAATTCCTTATCCATGCGCTTTGTGAAGGCAGGAGAAGCCTTACCTGAAGTACTCAACAAATAGAATCCATTTTATGCTATTGTTTATTGTTTTAGTATGCAGCTTGCTGCCGCTGAATGAAAAATCTAGCCTAGTGCTAGAGATTGATAATATCGAGCAAGCCAAAGGCTATGTCTGGGTAGGTGTGTACGACTCAGAGAAAAGCTTTCTAAATAAAGAATTGGCAACAGCCGTGTTAGGCGAAGCAATCAAACGCGTAGGCAGCCTTAGCGTTGAAGTGAAAGATATTCCTTATGGTACGTATGCGGTAGCCATTTTCCATGATATTAATGGCAATGGCGAACTGGATCAGGGGATGTTTGGCGTACCAAAAGAGCCGTATGCCTTTTCGCGGCCCTTAAAGTCGAAGTGGCGCGCACCGACTTTTGAGGATGTGAAATTTCAATTTAAAAGTCCCAAGCAACGCCTGCGCTTGGGCTTGGCAGATTGGAGTTGGTGATGCAATTAGAAGGAAAAAGCATCCGACTTCGCGATTGGGAATTAGACGACCTTGCGCGCTATAGAGCATGGAATGATGGACACTATCCTTGGATGGATTTCAATGGTCCATATTTTCCTAAGAAGACTTTAGCTACTATTGATGCAACGATTGAACAAACACGCGAGCAAATCATAGGGCAAAACTGGCCATCACCTCGTACGCGCTTAGTTATTGCAGAAAAGAATAGCAATCAATTTATCGGTTCGGTAAGCTGGTATTGGCAAAGCGAAGCCACCAATTGGAAATCTATTGGCATCGCTATTTATGATGACCACTATTGGAGCAAAGGTATTGGATACGAAGCCCTCCGCTTATGGATAGATTATCTGTTCCAGCAAGATGAAAGCCTTGTTCGATTGGACTTGCGAACCTGGTCGGGCAATAAAGGCATGATTCGATTAGCTGAAAAACTCGGTTTTCTGCAAGAAGCCTGTTTCAGAAAAGCACGTATCTTGAATGGTGTGTATTATGACTCGATCGGCATGGGTATTTTGCGCGAAGAGTGGTTAAAATAGTATTAAAAAAAGAATTATACGTATAAGTTACAATGATTTCCAAAAATGGGACGTTAGACTAACACTCAATCAAACTAAAGAATGACATGGTGCTTCATAGTGCACCGGAGTGATTGCTTCGGCAGTCACTCCTCTTCTTTCATAAACTATTGATACCCCATAAGTAGAGTTCAACAGAGAATTGACCATTCCTAAACTTCAAAATTGGTATCAATCTAAAATCATAAATCAGATAAATCAAGAATCATAAATCAGTACATTCTTAGAATTACCTTCCTTACAGATTTATGATTTCAGATATACGATTTATCTGATTTATGATTTTCTTACCACTAAAACAAGCTCTTAATCACATCCTCCTCTGTGATGCCTTCCGCTTCTGCTTTATAGTTACGTACGATACGATGACGCAGCACGTAATTTGCAATTGCTTGCACATCTTCTATGTCGGGTGAATATTTTCCTTTAATCGCTGCATGACATTTCGCGCCCAATACCAAGTACTGCGAGGCACGTGGCCCTGCGCCCCAAGAGATGTAGTTATTCACTTTATCGGTAGCGCGCGCGGTATTCGGGCGGGTTTTGGTAGCCAAACTTACCGCATATTCTAGCACATTATCTGCAATCGGAATCTTACGAATCAGATTTTGGAAATAGAGAATTTGTTCGCCCGTTAAGACATGCTTTAGGTCGTATTCTACCACCTTAGTTGTACCTTTTACCACTTCAATTTCCTCCTCGTAAGTCGGATAATCCAATGGAATATTGAACATAAAGCGGTCAAGCTGTGCTTCAGGTAGCGGATATGTCCCTTCCTGCTCAATCGGGTTTTGCGTAGCCAATACAAAGAAAGGTTTCGGCAATTGATGACGCACCCCGCTCACCGTTACCGAGCGTTCTTGCATCGCCTCTAGTAGGGCTGCCTGCGTTTTCGGTGGCGTACGGTTAATCTCATCCGCCAAAACGATATTGGTGAACAGTGGACCTTTATTGAATTCAAATTTTCGGCTTTCCCCCAAAATTTCCGAACCTGTAATATCTGAAGGCATCAAGTCAGGGGTAAACTGGATGCGTTTAAAGTCTAAGTCCAGCACTTCTGAAATGGTGCTGACGAGTAAGGTTTTTGCAAGCCCTGGCACCCCTACTAGGAGGCTGTGTCCATTGCTAAATAGGGAAATAATAACATTTTTCACCACCTCATCTTGCCCGATGATGACTTTGCCAATTTCACTTTTGAGGTCGGCATAGGACTGCGCCAAGCCATCAACTGCCTCTACATCTGATTTGTAAGCCACTTTACTATGATTTTAATTTTATAACTATTCAGGTATTAGGTACAAGGTATTAAGTATTAGGAATGGTATACTTAATGCTGTTGTAATCAATAACAAAACAGTTAGCGATGGAAAATCATTTTCAATTCTCCATTTTCAATTTTCAATTACCTCCATCTTGAACGCTGGAATACTAGATAACGTTTATCCAATTCCAACTTCTAGAATTAAAATGCGAATATAGTTTTTTCACACCATCTGTACAAAGGACAAAATTGCAAGATTGAAGACATGTGTATCTGTGTAGATGTGAGACTGCCTTTACAAGTTCTCGTTTTTCAATCCTACAGCAATCAATAACTATGATGCCCTAAGTAATCTTGTAAAATCAAGACCGCGCTGACTTTATCCACTAGAGTCTTGTCGCGTCGTTTTTTCTTCTTAATGCCGCTTTGCAGAATAACTTTCTTAGCCGCTACGGACGAAAAGCGTTCATCATGCGATACGACTTCTATATCAGGGTATTGCTTTTTGAGCTTGCGCGTGAAGCCCACAATCAATGGCGTAATCTTTGCTGGTTCGCCATCCAATGTAAGGGGTTCGCCAATGACTATTTTTTCGACCTCTTCTTCGGCAAGATAGGTCTCTAGGAATGCCCAAAGTTCCTGCGTCGACACAGTATCTACTGCACTTACAATGATTTGTAGTGGATCCGTAGCCGCGATGCCCGTGCGTTTTGTGCCATAATCAATACCTAGAATTCGAGCCATTTTGCTTTTATCATTACTTATGTTAATCGTATTAAGTATTAGGTATTTCAACTAGAACTGCGAAAAATCAAATACTTCGTTTTCACCTGTAAAAGTTTATTTGAAGAACTATTTGTAGTTTGCAACCTAATACTTTGTACTTAATACCTAATACTAAACAGTTAAACTAATTTTTAGATATGTTTCTGCGGTTTCATCGTCTATCAAACATTTCTCTTTTTCGATGCCCCATTTTTTTAATAGACTTATGGATGTTGCATTTTCAGGACTAAGCGTTGCAATTATCCGCTTTTTCCAAACGCGCTGCTGTTGCTTTATCAAGGATAGCACTTCCGACATCACTCCTAGTCTTCTTTCCTTTGGATGCACCATGTACACCATTTCCAACTCCTCCTCATTCGTATGCGCTGTCTCCTTCAATTCAAGATGGCCATATAATAACTCATCGCGATAAATGCCCCATACCCAAAACCACCGTTTGTCGTTTTTCTGGTACAGCTCCAATATCTTTTGAAACAATTGCCGTTCTTCCTGTTCTATACCAGTCGCGCCTCCCATAAATCGGACGGACACTTCATCTAATGCCATTTCGACAAATCTATCTTCATCCTTTGGTACATAGGCTTTTAGGGTAAATCGTATTGTTTTCAGCTCTGGTGGATACATCTTTTATTATTACTTCAATACGCCTTCAAAGCGCACTGTTAGATAATCATGTACCAGTTTATCCAAAGCAGCTCCGTTTTTGGTCATTTTTGCATCTGTCATAATCTGAAATACAAAAAGCTGATCAATACGTGCCAATAATTCCGAGGATACATTTCGGAAAAAACCAAGTTCCACACCACGTTCAAAAAAACGCTTTACTTCTCTTATCAGTTCATTCAGAAAGAAAGTCACCATTTGCCAAGCTGTAGGGTAATATTCGCGCAAATCATTGAGAAATTTGGATTGTATATCGCGCGCACCGTTGCACAACAAGAGCAAAAACTCTTGATACTGCTGCTTGGGTCGAAATGGTTCTTCTCGCAAAATGCTCACAAAACTTGCCATGCTTTCCAAGCGCACTTGCACTACATAGCTGATAATTTCTTCCTTCGATTTAAAATATTGATAAATCGTGGATTTGCTTTTCTGTATTAAACGTGCCAATTCATCAATGGTCAAATTGGCTAAGGATACTTCTTGCAATTTTGGCAACAAATCAATTGCCCACTCCCGTACTTTTGTGCGTTCTTGTTTGCGTTTTTTATCTACTGCGTGTCGTCCCATTTGTTTTAGATATGAGTATGAGCTATGAGTGATGAGCTATGAAGGATATATTTCAGGACAGTCCACAGACATTCATCCCTTATACCTCATCACTCATAGCTCTCAAAAACTAACCTTCTTCTTAAGCGTCTTTTTGCCGCGTTTCACTACTACTGTCGTGCTGTCACCAGGCTGAAATGCACCTAAGCCTTCCATATAGTCGTAAATGTCTTTTACGTCTTTATCGCCTATTTTAACGATAATATCGCCTGCTTCAATACCTGCTTTTTGGGCAGGGCGGTCGTCCAGCACAGCATCTATTCGCATTCCTTCGCCTTTGCTCGCATAGTCAGGCATTACACCTAGTGTTACGCGAAACGCACTGGCTTTGCGATTTTCTTCATCTTTTGTTTTGCTAAATGTGAGTTTTTCTGCACCGTCCAGTTGTGCAATAAGTCCCAATATATACTGACTCACTTCATAAATACCCTCAAAATTGATGAGCGGGCTATCATCAGAAGGTTTGTGATAATCCTCGTGCGAGCCGGTGAAAAAATGTAAAGCTGGTAAATCCGCCAAATAGAAAGAAGTATGGTCAGAAGCCCCTATTCCACTATCATGCGTTTGAATGTCTAGCGCAGGTTTTTCGATTTGTGTAAAGCTACTTTTCCAAGTCGGTGAAGTACCTGCTCCATTGATGACCAGGGTATTTTCCTTTAAGCGGCCCAACATATCCATATTGAGCATATAATTGACGGTACTCATATCAATAGTGGGGTGCTTTACGAAGTGCTTTGAGCCATACAAGCCCAATTCTTCGCCTGAAAAAGCAATAAAAAGATAATTGTTATTCGTCCAATCAGAGGAATTTAAAGCTTTAGCAAGGTAAAGTAAAGCCGCTACCCCACTTGCGTTATCATCCGCGCCATTGTGGATAACTGGCCCATCCAAATAGGTAGAACCAAATGCTCCGCGTCCAACGTGGTCGTAATGCGCACCTATGATGACTGTAGTGGCAGCTCCATTATCAAGATAGCCAACGATATTTCGTCCTGTGCGTTCTTCACCACCTGTAGCATGTGGGTTGTTGCTGTATACAAAGTCGAAGGGCTGGTCATAATTCCCCTTATCTCCTTTAGGCAGTAAACCTATTTCTTTAAACCGCTTATTGATATACTGGGCTGCTAGTGCCTCGCCTTTCGTTCCCGTTTCTCGTCCTTCCAAATAATCGGAGGCTAGATAAATTACATCTATGCGTATGTCTTGTAGGGCATCTGCCTTAGTTTGAGCATACAATGAGGAGTTATAGGCTGTAATAAATAGAAAAAATATTAAATTGAATCGCATAAATTTGAATCTTTTATCTACTAGCAAAGGTATAAATTATATATTTGTGTCTTAGCTATGAGGCATAATAATCTAATGCTGTGACTTTGAGCCTCTTACAAAGTCGGAAACATTGTCTGCCAGATACACTCAAACTAATAACTACACATACAAGTTTCAAATTTGATAATTTGAAGCATTTAGCCCATTTAATTATAGGGCAAACCAAAATACTTATTCATTCTTGCAACTTTGCTAGAGAAAACGACCACATTTTATATAACACGATGGATAATACACTACAGCAGCGAGTAGACGAGGTAACAAACATGCAGGAAAAAACTAAAGGAAACAAAAAAGAACTTGCCAGCCGCTTTAGAAAGAATTTTCTGATGGGGACGATGCGCTATAAGCTTTCGGCATTCTATTTGGGGTATCCATTGGCATTGCGCGATAAGGTAACACGCTTAGGCACACCTGCCTTTGACCCACCGCAAAAGTTTGTAATTTTTACGTCTGGCCGTTCAGGTAGCACCTTGCTGGTGGACTTAATTAACTCCAACCCGAATGTTCATTGCGACTTGGAGTTATTGAAGCGTCGTACCTTTGCACCAATGAGTCTCATTAAAACCCACGCAAAGTGTTCTACGCAAGATACCTATGGCTTCAAGCTGCTTTCTTACCAACTCAAAAATGTGCAAACACACATCCGCAATAAGTGGATGTTTCTGGATGATTTGGTCAATAAGGAAGGCTACAGGCTTATCCACCTAGAGCGGGAAGATAAAGCCAAGCAAGCACTTTCCATCATCTATGCTTTCTATCGGGGCAAGTGGCACAATCAGAAAGGTAGTAAGCAAAAGGAGGTATTGCAATTCGAGCTAAACCCAGAGGTACTTTACAAATTCATTAAGGAATCTGAAATTCTTAGAGAGTTTGAAGCAGAAATGCTACAAGGGCAAGAATATCTATATATTTCGTACGAACGTCATTTAACGCCTGACAAACGGGCTGAATCCATTCAAAAAATATCAGATTGGATTGGTATTGACGCAGTAAAGCCTGAAACTTCGCTGCGCAAAGCCACGCCGTCCAAGCTATCTACTATGATTTCTAATAAGCAAGAAGTTATTGACTATATCGCTAAAACGGAGTATGCGCATTATGTACCTACGTTGGAGAAAATGTAGGGTACATGCTCAATGAAAGAATGGTGAATGAGTGAATAATTCTAGATTTCATTCACTCATTGAGTATTTAAATCTGGGCGAAAGTTTCTTATAAAATTGAAATGAATCTGCTAGAAGGGATAACAATCATTGATTTCACACGCCTATTGCCTGGCCCATTGGCTACCCATCTGCTGGCACAAATGGGGGCAGAAGTCATCAAGATAGAAAGTCCTAAGCGAATGGATTATGCCCGCGCAAGCGGCACGCAGATAGATGGCGCAAGCGTGCTATTTCATCAATTGAATCATAATAAAACCCTAAAATTAATAGACTATAATACCGAAACAGGCAAAACAGCAATTTTAGAACTTATCGCAAACGCAGACGCGATCATAGAGCAGTTTCGACCAGGTGCAATGGATGCTTGGGGATTAGGCTATGAGCAAGTGAAAGCGATTAATCCTGAAATTGTCTACGTCTCCTTGACGGGTTATGGACAACAAAACGACTACTCCAATGAAGCTGGCCACGACTTCAACTATCTTGCCTATGCTGGTATTATGAGCCTACTCAAAGACGAACAGGGAAAACCCAGCGTTTCGGATACCCAATTTGCAGATATTGCTAGTTCTTATATGGCAGTTATTGCCACCCAAGCTGCGCTTTTAAAAAAAGCAAGTACAGGGAAAGGTAGTTTTGTAGATGTCTCCATAGCGGATGCTATCAATCCATTCTTAGCTGTGCCGCATGCCCTACATAAAGGCGGTATGGATTATCGAATGTTCAATATCATAAATGGCAAAACAACCGTAAACTATGCAGCCTATGAATGCGCCGATGGTAAGTGGCTATCAGTAGCAGCCATGGAATTGAAATTTTGGAATAATATCTGTGAGCTAGTCGAAAAACCCGAATGGAAACGACAAAACCAAATGGAATTACTGGCTTCCGTTTTCAATAAAGCACAAGTAGTTGCTCTATTCAAAACGAAAACGCGCGATGAATGGACAGCCATTTTTAAAGGACATGATGTCTGCATTGCCCCTATTTTGGAAATAGAAGAATTAGAAGACGCACATTATCACCAAAACAAAGGCACTTTTGAACACTTCACCACACCCAATGGCGAAGCATTGACCACCGTAGCCTTGCCTTTTAAATCAGAATAGAATTACTCATAACGCAAGGACTCTATCGGATCTAAACTTGCTGCTTTCACGGCTGGATAAAGCCCAGCAAACAGTCCTACTAGCGTACAAACAATCATAGATAAAATCATCCAATTCCAGGGTATCAGGAATGCGCCACCAAGCAGGGCAGTTACTACATTACCAATTAAAATACCTAAGATAACTCCTACCACTCCTCCTATCTGACAAATCAAGACTGCTTCTACTAAAAATTGGGTTAAAATGACGCGGCTGCTCGCACCAATGGCTTTGCGTACGCCTATTTCGCGCGTACGCTCCGTGACGGACACCAACATGATATTCATCAATCCGATAGCTGCGCCTAAAAGGGTAATGATGCCAATTCCTACTGCCGACCAACGCAGGTAGTAAGTGTTTTCGCGGATGAGTTCTACTAAACGATCATCTTTAGTCGTCTCAAAATCGTCGGCTTCACTCAATTTCAAGCCCCGAATATTACGAAATAAGCCCGTAGCAGCAGCTACGGCATTATCAATGTCTGTTGTGGAATTAACGGCTACGGTGAGTTTGTAACTGGTTTGGGCTGTTCCAAAAAATCGCTTACCCGTATAAAGCGGAATAAATACCATGCGGTCGCTACTCTCGTTCATACTGGAGCCTTTGGACGCTAACACCCCGATGACTTTAAACTTCAAATTGCCCACCGAAATAATTTTATCTAGTGCAGAACGAGGCTTATTATTGAATAGGTCTTTGACAATATCCATACCGATGATAACGCGGTTGTTACTATTCTGAGCTTCTACCTCTGAGAAGTTGCGCCCAACAGTAATAGTATAGCCTTCCACATCCAAGAAGTTAGCATCAACAGCGCGTACGCTCACATTGGGATTGGTTTTTTCTTCCTCATACCGAATTTCTGCCCTACGTGTGCATCGAAAATCTATAGCAACATCCGCAGGGAAATTGTAGCGTTCCTTGAATTCCAGGGCTTGCTTATAAGAAATAGGGTCGCCACGCTTTATGGTTTTGCCATCGCGTTTGCCGCCAAAGCTACGTCCGTAGGGTACTATGGTAAACGAATTGGACCCCAATTGGGAAAAACTACTACCAATAGAATAAATCGCGCTATCAATAGCTGTCAGGATACCTACCAAGGCCATAATGCCTGTAGCAATAATAAGTAGTGTAAGGATAGCTCGCAATAAATTGGAGCGAATGGAGCGCAATGCTAATCGGATGTTCTCTGAAAATGGCATAATTCAAGTTGTTTACAACTTGTGTATTAGGTATTAAGTACAAAGTATTAGGTAAGAATTGTTAA